>JANNSF010000234.1:0-11655 GCA_031402315.1 bacterium
AAAGGTGACGTAAATTTACGTCACCTTTTATTTTTCAGCAAGCTTTAGAAATTATTTCTTTGCGGATCTTTTCTTCGGCTTTTCCGGAATAACTTCGACCTCTTCAATCTCACGCGGCGAGACAACAATGGCCTGATAACGCTTGAGGCCTGTGCCTGCAGGTATAAGGCGACCCATGATCACATTTTCCTTCAAACCCAGCAAATAGTCAGTCTTGCAGTTTATGGCCGCATCCGCAAGGACTTTCGTTGTTTCCTGGAACGACGCGGCGGAAATAAAGCTCTCTGTGCTAAGTGACGCTTGCGTAATACCCAATAGAAGCGGCTCGGCGGTTGCCGGAAGAGCTTCCTGGAAGGTTGGCGGCGTCTTATTTTCAAGCTTTTTCACAACCTTATCGGCCTCGGCGCGTGTCATCAATTGGCCTTCTTTGAGATTAGAATCACCGGAGTCGGTGACGACAACGCGGTCGCCCACGCTTTGATTTTCATCAATAAAGCGCAGTTTGTCGACCTGCTCATCTTGCAAGAAGTTGGTGTCGCCCGCATCCGTTATTCTTACGCGCTGCAACATTTGACGTACAATAACTTCGATGTGCTTGTCATTGATTTTTACACCCTGTGTACGATACACTTCTTGAATTTCGTTTACAAGATAACGCTGAACTTCAGCCGGACCCTTGATACGCAAAATATCATGCGGAGCGACTGCCCCGTCGGATAACTGTTCACCGGCGATTACGTAATCACCTTCGTGGACAATCAAATGTTTTCCGAAAGGAACCTTGTACGATTTGCTTTCGCCATCTTTTCCTTCAATTACTATTTCGCGATACCCGCGGGAAATTTTACCGATCTTTACGGTTCCGTCAATTTCCGTGACCGATGACGCATCCTTCGGACGACGTGCTTCGAAAAGCTCCTGTACGCGCGGAAGACCACCGGTAATGTCTTTTGTTTTTGAGGCTTCGCGAGGAATTTTAGCTATAGCTTCACCGGCTCGGACGTCTTCACCGTCTTTTTTAACAAGGTAACAATGCGTTGGCAAAACATGTGTTTCCAGTTGATCTTTACCGCGTTTGATAAGAAGTGTCGGTGTCATCTTTTTGTCTCGTGAATCAATGACCACCAAATGCTTCATACCGGTTGCTTCATCCGCTTCCTCACGGCATGTAACTCCTTCTTTCAATCCTTCAAACTGAATCACACCATCGTGCTCTGCGATAATACTCGTATTGTAAGGATCCCAAGTCATGATCAAATCGTCTTTTTTTACCGATTGATTATGATGAACGCTTAACTCCGCGCCGTATGGAACCTTGTAAGCATAAATCAAACGATCCTCTTCCATAAGTTCAATTCGGCCATTTCGACTAAGCGAAATGATCACGCCGTCTTTGCGTTCAAGCAGCTTCATACCTTGTGCAAACACGGTTTTTCCCGCCGATTTGGCAAAAGCCTGGGGCAATTCACCAAGAGTCGATGCAACACCACCGATGTGAAAAGTGCGTAGCGTCAGCTGAGTACCCGGCTCACCAATGGACTGAGCAGCCATGACGCCTACGGCTTCGCCCATGTCAACAAGCTTGCTGGTGGCCAAATTGCGGCCATAACACTTAGCGCAAACACCGCGTTTCGATTCGCAGGTCAATACGGAGCGAATTTCCACCATTTCGATGGCCGAATTATTCAACATCTCAGCCTTTTCTTCATCAATGATTTCGCCGGCCTCGATGACTACTTTTCTTGTCGTGGGATTGGTCACTTCATCCGCCGCGACGCGCCCGAGACAACGCTCTCCCAGCGATTCTTTAATCTCTTCGCCTTCTTTTATCGCCAGAGTTTTTACGCCAAGAATCGTGCCGCAATCCGGTTCGGTAATAATCACATCCTGGGCGACATCCACCAGACGACGAGTCAGATACCCTGCATCCGCCGTTTTCAACGCCGTATCCGCCAAGCCTTTGCGAGCGCCGTGCGTGGAAATAAAGTATTCCCAAACAGAAAGACCTTCTTTGAAACTTGAGGTAATCGGATTTTCAATGATTTCACCAACCTGACCCGTCATGCTCTTTTGTGGCTTTGACATAAGACCGCGCATACCGCCAAGCTGCTTAATCTGGTCTCGCGATCCGCGCGCACCGGAATCCATCATCATATAAATTGGATTAAAACCGCCGTTTGAGGTTTGCACACTCTCGTACATTTGAGCCGCTACTTCATTGGACGCGTGTGTCCAGATATCAATCACCTTATTGTAGCGCTCTCCGTCGGTCATAAGACCGGCCGCATAGGTCTTTTTCACGCGATCCACTTTGCTCTGGGCATCTTTGAGAACTTTGGCCTTTTCAGATGGAGTCAAAACATCTTCAATGCCTATTGAAGCGCCCGATCGGGTCGCCGTCGTAAAGCCCATTAACTTTAAATCATCCAAGAATTTGACGGCTTTGATATTGCCTGCAAAACGATGGATTTTCGAAACGGTCTCTTCAATTTTCTTTTTCGTTAATAGTTCATTGATGTATCCAACTTCTGATGGGACAATCTCATTGAACAAAGCTCGGCCAACCGTGGTATCGAGGTACGTGTGGCCTTTTCCCAATTCCTGACGCAATTTGATTTTTGTATGCATTTCGACTACGTCATTGTCATATCCAGAACGAACTTGGTCTACCGACGTGAATTTCATGCCTTCGCCTTTTGCTCCGGCACGCGCTTTCGTCAAATAATAGCAACCTAAAACAATATCCTGGGATGGGATTGCAATGGGGCGCCCGCTCGAAGGCTGGATAATATTGTGACTGGAAAGCATCAATAAACGAGCTTCAATTTGAGCCTCATAGGAAAGTGGAATATGAACGGCCATTTGATCGCCGTCAAAGTCCGCGTTAAAGGCGGAGCATACAAGCGGATGGACCTGGATCGCGCGACCTTCTACTAGAACCGGCTGAAAAGCCTGGATACCCAGACGATGAAGCGTGGGAGCACGATTAAGTAACACTGGGTGCTCTGAAACGATCTTTTCAAGTATTTCCCAAACCTCTGCTCCGTGCTTATCGACCATGCGTTTTGCACTCTTAACGGTCTTGACATATCCACGTTCAACCAATTTGCGAATGATAAATGGTTTGAATAGTTCAACCGCCATCTCTTTTGGCAAACCGCACTCATGGAGTTTGAGTTCAGGTCCAACTACAATAACGGAACGGCCGGAGTAATCAACACGTTTTCCCAAAAGATTCTGGCGAAAGCGCCCTTGTTTTCCCTTCAACATGTCAGAGAGGGATTTCAGGGGGCGATTACTGTCGCTCCGAACCGCTGCCGTCTTACGGGAATTGTCAAATAAAGAATCAATCGACTCCTGAAGCATACGTTTTTCATTGCGCAAGATCACTTCCGGTGCCTTTATCTCGATCAACTTGCGGAGACGATTATTACGAATGATTACACGGCGGTAGAGGTCATTCAAATCACTCGTAGCAAAACGGCCGCCTTCCAGAGGCACGAGCGGTCGCAATTCAGGTGGAATCACGGGAACTACATCGAGTACCATCCATTCCGCCCGATTTTCCATCAGGGCTTCGGCACCCCGAAAGGCGTCCGCAACTCGCAATTGGCGTAGCGCATCCGAATGTTTCTGCTGAGAAGTTCCCTCATCACGCAGAATCCTGCGGAGATCAATACACGACTGTTCAATGTCCACACGCTTCAAGAGTTCCTTCACGCCTTCACCGCCAATAAGCGCAATGAACTTGTTGGGATCATTATTCGGCAAGTCATCATTATCTTGGCCCAGCTCTTCTTTGACCCGGTAAAGCTCTTCTTCAGGAATTACGTCTTTGAATTTCAAGCCGCTTTTTCCGGGCTGAATCACGACGTAGTGCTCATAATAAATGATCTTTTCTAATTGTTTAATGCTCATGCCGAGAAGCGAGCCGATTTTGGACGGTAATGAGCGGAAAAACCAAATATGAACTACGGGAACGGCCAGGGAAATATGACCCATGCGTTCACGCCGCACAGCTTTGAGTGTTACCTCAACACCGCAACGATCGCAAATAATTCCTTTGTAGCGAATGCGCTTATACTTACCGCAATGGCATTCCCAATCCTTGACCGGGCCGAAAATCTTTTCACAAAATAGCCCGTCTTTTTCGGGCTTGAAACTACGGTAGTTGATTGTTTCGGCCTTGGTGACCTCACCGTAAGAGCGGCTGAGTATGGAATCCGGCGACGAAATACCAATCGTAATTCTCGAGAAGTTTTTCGCTAAACTATTATTTGATAACACGATTATCTCCTTTAATTCGGAAGTTAAATTTTAGTGACCAGAAATCGGGACTATTCGATCTTTACTTCCAATCCCAATCCTTGCAATTCTCTTACAAGAACATTGAATGATTCCGGGATGCCGGGCTCAGGCAAGTTATCGCCTTTTACAATCGCTTCGTAAACCTTCGCGCGACCGCCAACGTCATCCGACTTATAGGTCAAAATCTCTTGTAAAATATGTGCGGCACCATACGCTTCAAGCGCCCAAACTTCCATTTCACCAAAACGCTGCCCTCCGAATTGCGCTTTACCGCCAAGAGGCTGTTGCGTGATAAGTGAGTACGGGCCAATCGACCGTGAATGGATCTTGTCGTCCACAAGATGGTTCAGCTTGAGCATGTAGATGAATCCTACCATGGTTTCCTGATCAAAAAGTTCACCGGTGCGGCCATCGGTTAGGCGCACTTTGCCATGATCCGGCAACCCTGCAAGTCGCAATTCACTTTTGACGTCTTCGATTTTGGCTCCGTCAAAAACATTGGTCGCGTAATATTTTCCTAGAATTTTTCCAGCCCATGCCAGCGATGTCTCAAAAATCTGACCCAAGTTCATTCGTGAGGGCACACCCAATGGATTAAGGAGCACATCAACAGGGGTTCCGTCGGACAAAAATGGCATATCCTCAATTGGAACAACTTTGGATACGACACCTTTGTTGCCATGACGTCCGGCCATTTTGTCGCCGACTCCTATTTTGCGCTTCTTCGCAATCTGAACTTTGGCTAGTTGGACAATTCCGGGAGGCAATTCGTCTCCCACTTGAAGCTTGAATTTTTCCGAATTGTATTCGGTCTCAATTTCCTCGAGATTACGCTCGTAGTTGTCAAATAAGAAATTGGCCATTTCATTCGTCTCATCATCATCCGTCCAACGGCTTTCTTGAAGATTCACTTCCGAAGGATCAAGATTCTTGAATGAGTCTTCCGTAAATTTCTTTCCTTTTTTGAGAAATTCCGAATTATCATTATAAACTACGCCGCCGGAATGCTTACCGACCAATAATTTAACCAACTCATCTTTTACATTCGACTTAAGGCGGCGAATCTGTTTCTTGAGATCGGTATCAAGTTCCTCAAGCTTTTTCTTTTCTTCGCGCTTCGATTCCGTATCTTTCTTTTTACGGCTGAAAAGTTTAGTCGAGATGACAATACCCTTCATGCCCGGTGGCGCTTTTAGGGAGGCATCTTTCACGTCACCAGCTTTATCACCGAAGATTGCCTTGAGAAGCTTTTCTTCCGGCGTGGGGTCGGTTTCACCTTTCGGAGTGACTTTTCCGACAAGAATATCGCCGGCGTAAACTTCCGCACCAACTCGAATAACGCCATTTTCATCAAGGTCCTTGGTGGCTTCTTCTGAGACGTTGGGAATTTCACGCGTTAATTCCTCTTCGCCGCGTTTCGTATCGCGAACTTGAATTTCGTATTCTTCGATGTGAATCGAAGTAAACGCGTCGTCGGTTATTAATTTTTCAGAAAGAATAATTGCGTCTTCGAAGTTGTAACCACGCCATGGCATAAATGCTGCAAGAACGTTTCGTCCGAGTGCAAGGTCTCCCTTTTCAGTCGCACAGCCGTCCGCAACAATTTGTCCAGCTTTGACTTCATCACCAAGCGAGACAATAGGACGCTGATTAATACACGTATCCTGATTCGTGCGGAAAAACTTGAGCAACTTATAGGTAATGGTATCAGAAACTTCGGTCTTGCTCTTATTTTTTGAAATGTTTTTCTTTCGAATGGTAATTTCATTCGCCGAAACTTCCTCAACAATTCCGTCAATATCTGAAATTATGACGGAGCGGGAATCGGTCGCGACGATACGTTCCATGCCGGTTCCAACAATAGGTGCCTGAGGAACCAAAAGTGGAACCGCCTGACGCTGCATGTTAGATCCCATCAGTGCGCGGTTGGCATCATCGTGCTCCAAAAACGGAATAAGGGCGGCGGCCGGACTTACAATCTGCGCGGGCGAAACATCCATGTAATCAATTTCACCGGGTGCAACAACCGGGAAATCGCCTTCTTTTCGTGCCTTTACAAACTCATCCGTAAAGTTTCCCTTTTTGTCAAGGTTTTCACTCGCTTGGGCGATCGTCATTCCATCTTCATCGCCGGCGGTGAGAAACTCGATATTTTCATTCACGCGACCTTTAGTCACTTTGCGATACGGTGTTTCAATAAATCCGTAACGATTGATTTTTGCGAACAGACATAGTGACGAAATAAGACCGATGTTTGGTCCTTCCGGTGTCTCTACCGGACAGAGACGCCCGTAATGCGTATAGTGAACATCACGAACTTCGAACCCGGCTCTTTCACGAGTAAGACCACCCGGTCCAAGGGCTGACAGACGGCGTTTGTGTGTCAATTCAGAAAGCGGATTAGTCTGATCCATGAATTGGGACAACTGACTTGTTCCAAAAAACGAATTTATGACACTCGAAATAGTACGGGCATTAACCAAATCCTGCGGAGTGATATTCTCATTATCGCGTAGATTCAATCGTTCTTTGATGGTACGTGTCATGCGCGTAAGAGCGACGCCAAATTGAGCCGACAGTTGCTCCCCAACCGTTTTGACACGTCGATTTCCAAGATGATCAATATCGTCGGTGGGACGCACCCCGTTGCGCAAATCGATAAGGGCTTTGATAATGGCAATAATATCTTCTTTTGTCAGGACCGTGACGGCTTCAGGAATTGCAAGCCCAAGCTTCTTATTGATTCGATTGCGACCGACATCGCCAAGATCATAACGTTTTGCATTAAAAAATTGACGTTCCAAGAGTCCTCGTGCAGTGTCCAGATCCGGAGCATCGCCGGAACGCAATTGACGATAAATGGTCTCGAGCGCCTCCGCTTCACTTTTGGTCATGTCTTTACGGATCGTGTTTGCAATAACTTCCGGAATTATGTCTTCGCTTTTGACAAGGTCAATTTTCTTAATCTTATTTTTCTTCAGTTTGGCAATGACTTCTTCGGTAATTTCCGTATCGTGTTCAACGATAATTTCACCGGTTTCTTCATTGACAATATCGACTGCAATTTTGCGACCTTCTTCGGCCTTATTGACATCCACTTCATCCAAAACGCCGAATAATTTAAGCATATCGCGATCGGAGGAATATCCAAGCGCACGTAAAAATGTGGTGACGGGGAACTTCTTTTTGCGGTCAATGAAAACGTACATGACGTCATTGATGTCGGTTGTAAATTCAATCCAAGAACCGCGGAATGGAATCACACGGGCGGAAAACATCTTTGTTCCATTAGGATGGAGCGACTCGTCGAAAAATACTCCCGGAGAACGGTGCAATTGGCTTACAATAACGCGTTCAGCGCCATTAATAACAAACGTGCCCTTTTGTGTAACGTACGGCAAATTGCCAAGGTACACATCCTGCTCAATCACTTCCGGATGTTTATCGTCTTGTGATTTCTTGCTGGAAAGGCGCAAAGTTGCTTTTAGCGGAACTGAAAAACTGACTCCACGTTCTTGGCATTCACGAACGTCATACTTAGCACGCTCGATGTAATAACGAACGAATTCAAGTCGGAAAAGCTCTTTGGCATCGTCGACAGGAAAATTCTGAATGAAAACATTTTGCAATCCGGTATTGGTTCTTTTATCCGGCTGCGTGTCTTCTTGTAGAAAATCTTTATAGGATTGAATTTGGATCTCGAGAAGATCCGGCATTTCAACAACGCTCGGGTTTTTGGCGAAGGAAACGCGTTCGATGACTTTTTTCGTACTCAAGGTAAAACCTGCCTTTAATTAAAGTTTAATCGGCACTTATTTGGATTCAAAAATATGAAGCGAAGGGCTTGTTCGCTACAATCTGCAGAATCCATATTATCGCCTGGATTCCTTAAGTATAAAATTCAAAAAACATTGAGAAAGCAGCCGTTAGGCCGCTTTCTCTGAAATTGTCAGATCATTACGAAATTTCGACGGTTGCGCCAACTTCCGCAAACTTTGCCTTGATTTTTTCGGCTTCATCTTTCGTCACGCCATCTTTGACGACGGAAGGTGTCGCATCGACAGCGTCTTTTGCTTCTTTGAGGCCAAGGCTGGTAATCTCACGTAAAACTTTGATTACTTGAATTTTCTTGTCTCCCGCACCGGTCAATTTGACCGTAAATTCCGTCTTTTCTTCCACGGCTGCTGCCGGTGCACCTGCCGCTGCAGCGACTGCCACTGGGGCTGCAATTTCAACACCAAATTTTTCTTTGATGTCCTTGACGAGCTCGCCAACTTCCATCATGTTTGCATTGGCAAGATAGTCCAACACATCCGCTCTTGAGGTAGCCATTTTCAGTTTCTCCTGATTTACTGGTCGTCGGTCATCCGTAACACACGGATGGCAAATTAAGACGACTTTGGTTAATATGAATTAAATTAAAAATTAAGCCGCTTTGTTTGTCTTCAACGATTCCAATACGCCCACGAGGTTTTGCATTGGTGCGTTGAGGACCATCACCACATTTTGCATTGGGGAGTTGAAAAGACCGAGTAATTGGGCAAGCAGGTCCTTTTTGGTTGGCATTTTTGCGATATCCGCAATCTTCTTGCCATCATAAACTTGTTTTTCAATAACGCAAATTTTGACTTTCAAATTCTCGTTTTCTTTTTCTTTCAAGAATTCAGAAAGCACTTTCGCCGGCGCAATAGGATCATCATAGCCAAATGCAATACCTGTCGGTCCGAGTAAGTATTGATCCAAATCAACAGAATAGCCCGCCTTTTTTAATGCGAGTTTGGCAAGCGTGTTCTTCACAACCTTAAAGTCGGAATTATTTTGACGGAACTTATTGCGTAGATGCTCCATCTTATTAACCTTAATGCCGGTAAAATCGGCAAGATACAAACTTGACGCTTTTTGAAATTTAGCAGATAGCTCTGCAATGATTTCTGTTTTCGTTTCTTTTTTCATGGTTATTAATCTTTAATTTTTCAAGTTGTGAATTATTTAATTGTTAATCCGGCCACTTCGGAATTGTTGACCTTAATGGATGGACCCATACTCGTAGACACATGGACGCTCTTGAGGTAGGTGCCCTTTGCCGTCGCCGGTTTGATGCGGATAATAGTCATCATAAAAGTGCGAAAATTTTCTTCAAGCTGTTTGGCTTCGAATTTCGATTTGCCAATCCCAACATGAACGTTGCCCTGCTTGTCTACACGGAACTCAACACGCCCGGCCTTGACTTCGCTCACCGCTTTAGTGACGTCGGTGGTGACCGTCCCGCTTTTTGGATTCGGCATAAGGCCCTTAGGACCTAGAACTTTACCCAGTTTTCCCAATTCAATCATGGCTTCCGGAGTTGCAACAATAACGTCGACGTCGGTCCAGCCTTCTTTTATTTTCTGCAGATATTCATCAAATCCAACGTAGTCTGCCCCTGCGTCTTTGGCCTCTTTTTCTTTGGTTTTCGTAATAACAAGTACTTTGACCGTACGGCCATTACCATGAGGTAGGACCACCGTGCCGCGAAGCGCTTGATCCGCATGCTTGGGATCAACACCAAGATTGACCGCGACATCAATCGTTTCATTGAATTTTGTTGTTGAGGTATCTTTCAAAAGCTTGAATGCGTCTGCAATACCGTATTCCTTACCGCTTTCGACCTTTTTTGAAACCGCTAAATAGCGTTTGCTTCTCTTCTTCATGGATCTCCTTATAACGAATGTTCTGTCGTGCGCAAGGCGCCCGATTACTTATTCTCCCACCATTGGTGGTAATTAATTAATTAGACTCTTAGTCGATTATTTCAACACCTAAGCTTTTTGCGGAGCCTTCCATCATGCGCGTGGCGGCGTCTAAATTTGTCGTATTCAAATCCGGCAACTTGATCTTGGCAATTTCACGCAATTTTGTACGTGTAATTTTTCCGACCTTGTTACGATTTGGTTGTGCAGAACCTTTTTCCAAATTGATCGCCTTCTTTATCAAGATAGCCGCCGGCGGTGTTTTGAGAATAAACGTAAACGAACGATCTGAATACACCGTAATGACGACCGGAATGATCAGGCCTTTTTGATCCTGCGTTTTGGCATTAAACGCCTTACAGAACTCCATGATATTGACGCCGTGCTGGCCGAGGGCCGGGCCGATTGGCGGCTGCGGATTTGCACCGCCTGCGTTGATTTGCAGTTTGATTTGAGCTACAACTTTTTTCACGTTGATTCTCCGTTAGTGAATGTTTATCCGGCGGTAACGCTCTTGACTTGCAAAAAGTCAAGTTCGACCGGCGTCGAACGGCCAAAGATACTGACCATTACTTTTAATTTATTTTTTTCATAATTGATTTCATCAATAAACCCATTAAAATCCGTAAAGGGTCCGTCGCTAATCTTCACGGCATCACCAACACGATACGGCATCTCAATGATCTCTTGAGTTTTCTTTTCATGCATACGGCCCAGCATTCGGTCCACCTCTTCCGGTCGTAACGCCTGAGGCATGTTCTTTGGCCCAACAAAATTCACTACGCCGGGCGTATTCGAAACAATATGCTGCACCAATCGATCGTCCACCATTTCAATAATCATATAGCCGGGCAAAAAGGACCGAGTTTTCTCTTTCTTTTTTCCATTCTTCATTTCGACAATTGTTTCCGATGGAATCAAGACCCGAAATACCTTGTCTTTTAAGCCCGCGTTTTCGATTTCCGCCTTAATTTGCAACTTTATCTTTTCTTCCTGTCCTGAGTACACGCGAAGCGTAAACCACTTCGTATTTTCAGGGCGAGGTATTTCCGCCATCTCGTCTTTTTCAACATGCTTCTCGATGTGTTCGGTTTTTTCCACGGAAATCCTTATAACAATATTTGTTTAACAATGTATTGAAGGCCGTTATCCGTAAGAAAGATGTAAGCCGACAAAAATAGCCACAATACAACGACAACCCCTGTTGATCCAAGCAATTCGTCTTTGGTTGGCCATGAAACCTTTTTCATTTCTGATTTCATGTTTTCGTAAAATTCCTTCATATCACTCCTGTTACTTCTTTATCTCGTTCTTTAACTCAAGGCGCTTAACTTGCATCATGCAGGGGAGATAGGACTTGAACCTACAACCTACGGTTTTGGAGACCGCCGCTCTGCCAATTGAGCCACTCCCCTATATTTCCGCCACACCTTTGCGACGGAAAGATTCAGGACTCGATTATTTCAAAATCTTCGTAACGACGCCCGCGCCGACGGTACGCCCGCCTTCACGAATCGCGAAACGTAATCCGTCTTCCATTGCGATTGGAGCGATCAGTTCGACACTGATCTTCACATTATCGCCCGGCATGATCATTTCCATGCCCGCAGGAAGCTTG
>JANNSF010000235.1:0-25507 GCA_031402315.1 bacterium
CGATGAGGTTTGAATTGCTAGGTGTTACTCCAAAAAATGGTCAATGGAAATATAACAAAGAGAGAGCTTTAAAGGCGATTGCTAACTATAAGACCTACTTGAAGTCCGAAGACAAAATGACGCTTGTTGAATATTGGGAAAAAACGGGAAAGGAATTGGAGTTCATCCGATTATCAAAAACAGGAAAGGTTGAGAACTGGTTTCCACCTACAACCGAAAAGCTGGCTGATACCTTGTGGACAGGGATAAGCGCATATGAAAATCAAAAAATCTATGCTACACAAAAACATGAAGATCTTCTCGAGCATATTATCAAAGCTTCATCAAATGAAGCCGACTTGGTTCTTGATTGTTTTTGCGGTTCAGGTACTACGGCAGCGGTAGCAGATAAATTAGATAGACGCTGGATCACGTGCGATCTTGGAAGATTTGCAATACATACAGCACGAAAGAGGTTTTTGGGTATAGAAAATGTAAAGCCATTCATTGTTCAGAACCTTGGAAAATACGAACGCCAGCAATGGGTGAATGCCGAATTTCAGAGCCCAGAGGATCGTTTGCAGCAGGAGCGTGCCTACAAGCACTTCATCGTGGAGTTATATGCATCCAAGCCACTTGATGGATATACTTGGATTCATGGCGCCAAAGCTGGTCGAATGGTTCACGTGGGAAGCGTAGAAGCGCCAGTTAAGGTTGACGATATCAAGGCCACGATCCTGGAATTCTGGAAATTAGTCGGCAAGGATAAGAACGCCGAGACCAACGGAATTGATTTCTTAGGTTGGGATTTTGCATTTGACGTGAATGAGACGGCGAAGCAATTTGCCGCCAGTAATAAGGTTGATGTAAAGTTCAAAAAAATCCCCCGTGAGGTATTGGAGAAAAAAGCCGTTGAGCAGGGCGATATTAAGTTTTATGAATTGGCAGCACTTAAGACCAAAGTAAAAGTAACCAAGAAAAACGCCGCCATTACACTCGATAACTTCATCATGCCCCAGGATGATCTTCCAGATGATGTACGTGACAAGATAACCCATTGGAGCCAGTGGATAGACTATTGGGCCGTGGACTGGAATTTCCGTGATGATACGTTTCATAACGAATGGCAGAGCTACCGAACCAAAAAGGACACGACACTTGATCTTACAGCTAAGAACGAATATGAAAAAGCTGGCAAGTATACCGTCATAGTAAAAGTTATCGATATCCTGGGTAATGATACGACCAAGGCGATGGAAATAGAAATTAAATAGGAGTGTAAAATGCTTCTCACGTTGAAAATTGAAAATTACAAGAGATTTGAAAATACTGGAGAAATTCCATTGGATAAGTCTGTTGTTTTTATAGGGCCGAATAACTCAGGAAAAACCAGTGCATTACAGGCCTTGGCTCTATGGCATTTAGGAATCAATAAATGGTTAGAGAAGCGTGGGGAAAAAAGTAAGGCTAAGCATAAAACTGGCGTGGCCATAAACAGGAAAGATGTCTTTGCCATTCCAACACCCAATTCCAAACTACTTTGGTTTAACTTAGCCACCAAAACAAAAAAAAGTGAAAAAATATTTATCAATATCACAGTTAAAGGATTTTCACACAATACAGAATGGGAATGTGGATTGAGCTTTGATTATTTTGGTGAAGAAGTGTTGTATTGCAGGCCAAACTCTGAGATTGAAAATAACATACTTCTTACAAATCCTGATATGTTGAGAGAAATAAAGATTGCTTATTTGCCCCCTATGTCGGGATTAATACCAGAGGAACCCAAGCTGCTCAGTAGCACCGTAGGAGCTAGAATAGGAGAAGGAAGAACAGCTGATGTTTTGAGAAACTTGTGCTATTTCATTCTAAATCCAGAACTCCCTTCACAAACAAACGGAAAAACACCAAGGGAAAATTGGCAGTTATTTACAACGACCTTAAGAAAACTGTTTGGAGTTGAATTAAATGAGCCTGAATTAAATGAGAGGGGTGAGGTAGAGATGACTTATCTAGACAGCCAAGGAAATGAATTGGATTTGTCTTCATCTGGCAGAGGACTTCAGCAAGTGATGCTATTGCTGGCATACATGCTTACTAATCCCCACGCCCTCCTACTTTTGGACGAGCCAGACGCCCACTTAGAAATTCTGCGACAACAACAAGTTTATAACCTTCTTTCGGAAATCGCTGAGAGACAAGGAAGTCAAATTATTTCAGCTAGCCACTCTGAAATTGTGCTAAGGGAGGCGGCGGCAAAAGATACAGTTATTGCATTTACAGGTAAGCCGCACCGCATCAACGACAAAGGCGCGCAGGTAATGAAGTCATTGACAACCATAGGGTTTGATCAATATTACCTTGCTGAAGCTAACCGATGGATATTATACGTGGAAGGTCCAACTGATCTGGATATGTTGATCAGATATGCGAAAAAATTAAATCATCCTCTTCAAGATAGATTAGAGCAAGCGTTTGTGCACTATGTTTCGACCAATCTTCCCAGTCGGGCAAGAGATCATTTTTATGGCCTTAGTGAAGCAGTTCCTGGGTTGAAAGGTATCGCCATATTTGACAGACTCGAAACCCAGTTGCAAGTGAATACTCCACTTGAGGAGCTCATGTGGAGTAAGAGGGAGCTAGAAAATTATCTTTTTAAGCCCTATGTCTTAATGGACTTCGCAAAGGGTGACGATAATTACGATTTGTTTTCAGCGGCAGACGTTGAAAGTAGAAGGACAGCTATGAAGAGTGCAATTGAGGCGATTATTCCTAAAATAGCGCTCGACAATTATAGTGATGAATATTGGACAGAAAGAAAAGCCAGCGAAGAAATTGAGCGAATATTTAAAGAGTATTTCAAACATCTTGGTACGCCAATACTTGTAAGCAAAAACAAGTATCACGAACTTGTAGATTTTCTAAAGAAAGAGGATGTCGAGACAGAGGTAAAAGATAAATTAGATGCGATATTAAAAATATGCGATAGTGTGAGTAACGGCTTATCGTAAAGAAAGTTCATCAGCCCGAAAAAATGATACGACCAAATCCATCGAAGTATAGCTATGGCACGACCAAAGGCCGATAAGGCCCAAAAAGATATTTTCAATATTCAGGAGCAGCTGAGTACAGCGGCTTGCGTGCCTGCCGTAAGGGAGGCTGTCAAAGCTTGGAGAAGTTCTGGTTATAAAGGCATTACAAATACCACCAAAGAATTATTTGATTTCTGGTTTCATACCGATCATGTTGTCAATGGACATACCTTCCGATATCATCAGGCTCAGCGCGAAGCCATCGAGACTCTTGTCTATATCTTTGAGGTGGAAACGGTTCGAAGCCGAAAAGAGCTATTGGAGAAGTATGCCTTCGATACGAAGGACTTGCGGCTCCCGCCCTATGATGATTTTGCCCGTTATTGTATCAAGATGGCCACGGGTAGCGGTAAAACTAAAGTCATGGCCATGGCGATTGTGTGGCAGTTTACCAATGCGATCAAAGAAGACGAGAAAATATATGCTAAAAATTTCCTGATCCTTGCTCCTAATGTGATCGTATTCGATCGTCTGCGAAGCGACTTTGAAAGCGGTAGGATATTTCGAACAGACCCGCTCATTCCTAAGCATTTTGCCTGGTGGTGGGAGATGGAATATTACATGCGGGGCGATTCCGAGCGCACGAATAGCGCGGGCGGACTCTACCTGACGAATATTCAGCAGTTCTATGAACGAAATACCAATGGTAACGGCGCTGAAGTCGATATTATGACGGCTATGTTAGGACCACAACCACCTGCTAATAAAACCGAGATCACTGATTTTGATGACCGTATTGCTAAGCGTGACGGACTTCTGATGGTTCTGAATGATGAAGCCCACCATACCCACGATGAGGAAAGCGAGTGGTGCAAATTCATCCGCAAAATGCACACCTTGAGACCTATGACGGCGCAATTAGATTTTTCTGCCACTCCCAGATATAGCAAAGGCAGCCTTTTTGCATGGACTGTATTTGACTATCCTTTAAAGCAAGCGATTCTCGACAGGATCGTCAAGCGGCCATTAAAGGGAATTTCCAAGATCGATGAGGCCAAGTCTGATGTTGCCAGTGTTCGATATAAAGGATTTCTCACAGCTGGAGTCGAACGATGGAAGGAGTACAAGGAACAGCTGGCTCCACTCAATAAGAAGCCGATCCTATTCATCATGATGAGTAATACCGACGAGGCGGATGATGTCGGCGACTGGCTAAAAACCAAGTATCCAGCCGAATTTGGATCTGACAAGACCCTTATTATTCATACGGACAAATCAGGCGAGGTATCGAAAAGCGATTTGAATGCCGCCCGTAAGACCGCACGTGATGTGGATAGTGAAAAGATGCCTGTAAATGCCATTGTATCGGTATTGATGCTGCGTGAGGGTTGGGACGTTCAGAATGTTACCGTGGTTGTTGGTTTGCGCCCCTATACGGCTAAAGCGAATATCCTTCCTGAGCAGACCATAGGCCGAGGCTTACGGCTCATGTTCCGCAATATGATAGAGTCCTATACCGAGCGCGTGGACATTATCGGCAATAATGCGTTCATGGCGTTTGTGGAGGACTTGGAAAAGCTCGAAGAATTGAAATTCGACACGTTTCAGATCGGTAAAGAAAAGCTCAAGATCATCACCGTTCAGCCCGTTGAAGAAAAGAAAAAATTCGATATCGGCGTTCCTGATATTTCACCAGTACTTGGACGAAAGAAGTCCCTGGCGGAGGAAATCAACGCCATCGATGTGATGGCCTTCAAGATCAATAAGCTGCCCTTGAAGGGCAAAGATATCGAAGATCCGAAGACATTCATCTATGAAGGTCGGGATATATTGACCGACGAGAAGATACTGGAGCGTGAATATCAGATTCCCGTTGCTCAGACAGCAGAAGAGGTTGTTGGATATTATGCAAGGCGCATTGCCCAGAATATCAAGCTTCCGTCGCAGTTTGCTATCTTAGCTCCAAAGATACGTGATTTCTTTGAGCACAAAGCATTTGGGAAGACTGTGGACCTTGAAGATCCCAATGTCATTCTAGCCATCAGTAGTAACGTGGCCAGCTATGTGGTTATCAAAGAATTTGAGAAAGCCCTGCGTGAAGTCGTAATTGAACAGAAGGAAGCGCAATTGCTATCCGCAAGCCGATTGCTGTCGTCAACCCCAGCATTTCCGACCTCGAAGAAGGTATTGGAAGCCAAGAAGTCGATCTTTAACTATACCCCCTGTGATAATGATTTTGAGTATGATTTTGCGAAATTTCTGGAGAAGGCCGAAGACATCAAGGCATTCTCAAAACTGCCAGAGCAGTTTGGATTCTGTATTCAGTACACCGACACGTTGGCCAATATCCGCAACTACTTTCCAGATTTTATTGCAATCGCCAAGGACGGTGCCAAATGGATCATCGAAACCAAAGGCCGTGAAGACATAGAAGTGCGACTGAAAGACAATGCCGCGATCAACTGGTGCATGATAGCCACACAGCTTACAGGCGAGAATTGGAACTATCTAAAAGTTCCTCAAAAGGAATTTGAAGGTCTTCATCCTGAAACGTTGGAGGACTTGTTGGCGGGAGTGCGGCCGCTGGCCTAAATAATTCCGTAACGTGATAACCCTATTATGGGACAGTCCTTAAAATTTCTTTGAAATGCCATTGAATTTCGATTATCTTTTCACCAGTAATTCTAATCCCTCTTGAAACACCATGAAATTTATTTTTCTTCTCTGTCTTCTGCACATTCCGGCCTCTTCTCAAATTCCCGGCGAAAAAGATCTGCTGGATTCCGCTCTCAAAGCGATGACGTCAAAAAACTATGCTGCTGCCAGTCAGATATTTTCAGACTTGCTGACGAAATTCCCTGCCTCACATCAGCGCACCTATGTATCGATCTTGTTGGCAGAGTCCGTTTTGGAAAGCGGCCGCCCAAAATACGCCCTTGCCTTGGCGGATCAATTTATCCAAACGTATCCCAAAAGCCGTTATGCGAAAAATGCTAAGTCCCTGAAGGCACGCGCATTATATCAAGACGCTCAATACCGTGAAGCAATACAATATCTGAACGAGATCGGAGATGATACCAATGCGCTCGCCACTGCGAAGACGCATCTCTCGGCGGGCGAAATGTGGAACATGATTCAATCGACACCGGCTCTAGCAAAAAAATCGTCCTGGATTCGAGAATCCTCGCAAAAATGGTTGGCCATCAAGAGAAGTCAAAAAGCACGGGAATCCCTGAAATTACTTCCGCAAAAAAAAGATCACAAAACTGCAGATCCGGAGGGCCCTGTTCAAATCGGACTCATAACATCGCTGACGGGCGCCAATGCCGAAACGGGTCTGGCCATAAAACGGGGTGCGGAAATGGCGGTTACGGAATACAATTCATCCCACACGCCTAAGGTAGAAATCGCTGTTTACGACGATCGCTCCGATATGGTTCAGGCGATACTCGCAACGCGTTCGGCTTGCGCCAGCGAACGAACGGCCGCACTCATCGGCCCGATCGAAAGCAGTTCGATGGCGGCGGTGGCGACGATTGCGAACGACAAACAAATTCCGATTTTTTCGGCGACGGCGAATACGCTTCGCCTCTCACCTTTGGGGCCCTACGTCTACCAAGCCTCCGTAGACATTGAGACACGGGCAGAGATTCTGGCGCAATTTACGGTTGTCAAAATGAAGTGTAAATCGCTCGCGATTATCGCGCCGCTCGATGCTTATGGTGAAACCGTTGCCAATGCGTTTGCAAGAAAGGCCGAACAGCTGGGCGGCCACGTCGTTGCACTCGAGAAGTTCTATGACAACGCGACGGATTTTAAAGAACAGTTAAAATCTATCCGGATGAATGGATTTCTCCAACGCGCGGACAGAGCGTGGACGTACACACGTCTCGCCAAACTCACAACCATTCAAAAGGATTCACTTTTTACTCTCTATTATGCTTCCGATAGCCTGCTTCTGGCCGATGAGCAGGAACGTCCAACCCAGTCCATGCCCTATATCGATGCGCTTTTTCTGCCGGTGGATCTGGAGGACATAGGGTACATTGCCCCGCAGATTGCATTCTACAACATTAAAACACAGATTATCGGCGGTGAAGATTGGAATGATCTGAAAACTCTTCGGGCACAACAAAATTATCTAACAGATGCCGTTTTTTGCGCGGAATTTTTCCCAACCGCTAAGCGGGCAAAGGATTTCGAAAGTTTGTTCTTAAGAAAATTCGGACAAAAAGCGTCACCGGAAGTTTATTACACGTACGATGTTCTCCAGAGCCTCTTCGCGGCCATTCAAAACAAAAACTTTACCGCGGAAGATATTCAGATCGCACTTCAAAAGGGTGTGGAGTATTCCGGAATTAACAAAAAATTTAGCTGGAATAAAAACGCACAAACGAATACTTCGCTTCACTTCCTGCGCTTCCAAAACGGTATCGTCCAATCCCTCGAACCTTAACATGATAAAAGCTCTCCTTCTCTATCTCCTCTTCATTGGAAAAATATTTTCTCAAACCGATAGTGTGACGATCACGGAGGTGATGTTTGATCCGAGCGGAAGTGAAAGTACGGATGAATTCATAGAAATATATAATTTCAGTAAGACACAAATATATGATTTAACCAACTGGCAAATATCAGATGGCGCCAGTGGAAATGATTCCGACAAAATTGCCTCGCTTGGGGAAGGCCTCCTATTACGGCCGGGGCAGTTTGGAATTATACTCGATTCAAGCGGCTACAATGCCGGCGGGTACGTACTTCCTTATTTCTCGCTCATTCCGGATACCGCAAGACTTTTAACCATTCGTGGATCGACCGGAGGTACACTCGGTAGCGCAGGTCTTAGTAATTCCACGGCAGAAACTGTAATATTGTTTAAGCCTAATTCCGGAGGCGTGCCGCCTTACGATACGATTTCGAGATACACCTATTCGCTAGGCAATACGGGTAGCTTCTCCGATGAAAAAATTGTCTTAAACAATGATAATTCGTCGTCTAATTGGCGAAACAGTATTTATTCCAATGGTACACCCGGCAATTTCCCGGAGCTTCTGCTAAAAACGGCCAAGCTTTCTTTTTCACCAATTGCGCCGCCAACCGGGACAACCGTTCAAATCTCAGCCCAGATTAAAAATATCGGGATATCGACCGCCGATTCTTTTCGTGTGCGCTTTTATGAGGATTTAAATTCCAATCAAATCCGAGGTACCGGAGAATTGATCGATTCCTTAATGAATACAACGTCTGTGGTGAGCGGCGATTCGATTACCCTATCGATTAATTTTCTAAATATAACAGCGGGCACACACCGTTTTTTTGCAGAGGTTGTCGGTTCGCAGGTTTTTCCGATTGCCGATACGACACTTACGGACAATGTTGTTTACGACTCGGTTCAAACGATTGCTGCCATGGATCTGATGGTTAATTCAATGACGTTCTCGCCCGTCGCGCCACTTACCAGCGACTCTCTTTTCATATCGACCCGAATTAAAAATATCGGTTTGACCACAGCCACCCAATTTAAACTCAAGTGGTATGAAGATTTGAATTTTAATCACCAGAAAGACGCCGGTGAAGATCGCGATTCCGTAATGTATGCTAGCCCGCTTAACGTTGGAGACTCGGTGTCACTCGTCCTTCGCCTTGGTAAGCAAACCATTGGTCAACACAATTTTTTGGCTGAAGTCGTTACGGCTTCGGTCATGCCCATCGCGGATGAGGTTCAATCCAATAATCAAAGATTTGACTCCGTGGAAGTGTATCCAGTATCTCAAGATATTGTGGTCAATGAATTCCTTTATAATTCGATCAGCGGTGAAATTCCGGAATGGGTGGAAATTTATAATCGAACAAATACGCCGCTTCAGTTAAAAAACTGGAAAATTTCCGACGCCTCAACGACAGCGACAATTACGTCTAAAAATGATTCGATCCCGGCGAATGGTTATGCACTGATCATTCAGGACTCTACGACATTTCACACAACTTATGGCGCACTTTCGGGACTCAAGCGAATGTATTTGTCTTCTCTCCCCACACTCAATAACTCCGGCGACCTTATTAAGATTTCTACGCCGGGGAATGCTATGATCGACAGCGTTCGTTATGTCACCTCATGGGGCGGGCCGCAGGGAATTTCAGTAGAACGCAAATATGCGGATAGCAATTCCAATAGCGCTTCGACCTGGAATTCGTCAACTGCAACGCTCGGCGCTACGCCTGGCGCGGTGAATAGCAACAAGCCATTCGACTATGACGTCGCCATCTTGAAAAGGGATTTTGCGATCTCCCCAGCGCATCCCTTGGCGGGTCAATCCACAACGCTTACGGCAAAACTGCGCAACGTTGGTCTTCAAGCTTTCTCGAACCCGATTACCTTGAAATTCTTTTACGATATTAATAGCGACAGTATCGCCCAAAATAGTGAATTGATCGACTCCATGATTATCGCTTCTATTTTAAATGGTGACTCGGTCACGATCCAAAAGCCATGGAATGCCCCTCCGGCCAAAAAATTCAATCTCATCGCGCAAATTCACTCGCCCATCGATCAAAACGCTTTGAATAATTCGGCGCTCATGTACAATTCTCTCGCGACACCGCGATCAAGTGTCGTGATCAATGAAATTTTGTATTATGCCGACACTTCGCGTTCTGAATTTATTGAACTCTACAATCCGCGCGACTCGGCCATTAATTTGCAAAACTGGCGATTGCATGACGCTTCCTCATCAGTCATTCTCTCGGCTTCGTCGCTCACGCTTGCGCCGCGGGCCTTTGCCGTCTTCACCGCCGATACAGCGTTCAAACGTAAACTTCAAGACCCCCCATCGATATTTTTCCTCAGCTCGATGCCGTCACTCAATAACGACGACGACGATGTATTTCTGACCGACGAAGGCGGATCGATTGTGGACAGTCTGCACTATTTCGATCAGTGGGGCGGCGCAAAAAATATCTCGCTCGAACGAAAGTTTGCGGACAGCAATTCGAATAACGCTTCCAATTGGGCCTCTTCCGCATCGCCCCTGGGCTCGACGCCGGGCACTGAGAATAGCACGACACCCGCGCCATTTGACGTCGCTATTTTGACGAATGACTTTTATTCCATTCCGTCGCACCCCACGCCGGGCCAGGCGGTTACTTTGTTTGCAAAAATTCGAAATAAGGGTGTTTTCACTTTCACTTCACCGACTACGGTCAAATTTTTTTACGATGCGAATGGAGACAATAGCGGTCAATCATCCGAACTTATAGATTCCAGCGTCATCAACTCGATCCCCAAAAACGATTCGGTGACCATTCAAACATCGTGGACTGTTCCTCTTTTTAAAAAATTGTCTTCTTCCGGCACTCGCAAACTTGTCGTTCAGATTCTTTCGCAAGGTGATTTGCGTTCTACAAATAACTCCGCGGCCATTACCTTGGCGCTCGGCACGCCGGCCAATGCCGTCGTGATCAATGAAATCATGTATGACAACGATACCTCGCGGGCCGAATTTGTGGAAATTTATAATCCCGGGGACTCGGCCGTCAACCTACAAAACTGGAAATTGCATGACGCAAGCTCGTCCGCGATCATTTCGGCAATTTCACAATCGGTTCCGGCCAAAGGCTATGCGGTACTCACTTCCGATACGGCCTTTTTGAGAAAGTTTCCATCAACACCGATGACGTCGCTGATTCTTATGACTACGTTTCCGTCGCTTAACAATACGGACGATCAGCTGTATATCTCCGATGACGTAGGTGCATTGATTGATAGTGTCCATTATTTTGATGATTGGGGAGGTTATAAAAACGTTTCGCTGGAGCGCCGCGATTTCGCATCTAATCCTAATGACGAAGGCAATTGGTCAACGTCCCTCGCGCCCACTGGAAGTACGCCAGGATTAGCCAATAGTCTTCTCACCGCGATTGCTTATGCACGACATTCCGTGATCATCAATGAAATCATGTTCAGCCCCTTTTCCGGCGAACCTGAATTTCTCGAACTTTTTAATACCTCGGACGATACGTTGAATCTGAGCAATTGGAGTGTTCAAATCGGTGAATCAAAAACTCTCTTATCTTCTATCCGAATTTTGCCCCTGACCTATTTGGTCGTTGCAAATACAACCACATTCCCGGCGCGTTACAATCTGGATAAGAACTTAATCTATACACCAGACCGTTCTTTGAATTCACTCTCAAGTAATGGCGATATTATTCTCGTGCGCGACTGGATTGGCGCGGTCATTGACAGTGTCTATTATCAGCCTACGTGGGGCGGCGGCGATGGCCGATCAATCGAGAAGATCAAACCGTCGCTTGATGCCAATTCCTCAGCTTCATGGAGTTCATGCGTGTGGGTAGAAGGCGGAACGCCCGGAAAAGTGAATAGCATTTTCGCGGACGAATTAATTCATAAGATAAAAATCACCGCGGATCCCAATCCATTCCTCTACGACCGTGCGGATGACATGAACCTCACGATCGATCTCCCGGTCACGCAAGCGAAATTGACACTAAAAGTTTATGACGTACAAGGCCGATTGATTCATACGCTTCTCAATCACACGCCGTCCGGTAGTCACTATGAACTCAAGTGGAACGGGCGCGACAAGAGCGGCAATCGCGTACGCATTGGAATCTACGTGCTGTATCTCGAAGTGTTTAATGATCAAACGGGTTACAAGAAATCTGTCAAGCGGACAATTGTTGTGGGAAAGCGGTTATAGGCGATGTGAGTTCCAGAAGCAGCGTCTCAATTACTCAACCATAAATTAGTACGCCTACCTCTCAACTATTATTGGATCACAATCTAACAACCCTGTCTATCTCCTTGCAAAGCCGCGACGCGCGTAATGAATACCCGTTTTTCTGATTGCTTCGAGTTTTGGCGAGGAACCTGTGTTACTTCACTTTTTTCTTTATCTGAAGTCTCTGCGGACGAACCACCATCTCCGTGACAACCGTTCCATCGCGTTGTGTCAAAATCGTCTTCACCGCGCCGGAGACACATTCCGCCAGCAAATGAGTATCCGGAGCCTCTTCCGTCGTAAAATTCTGATGATCAAAAAAATTCGTTTTCGTCATGTCGGGATAGATCGTGACCGTTTTGACACCACTCTTTCTTGTCTCTTCAAACAAAGATAAACCGAATTGACGCAATCCCGCCTTTGTCGCTGAATATACAGCTCCAAAGGAACTCGCCTCAAGCGCGCTGACGGACGCAATCTGAATGATAAAACCTTTTTGCTTCTTGATTTCGCGCAAAAATAATTTTGTTAAAATGAGCGGGGCAAGAAAATTGGTCTCAACCATTTGAGTGATTTGTTCTGACGAAATCTCTTCGTGCGGCGCGAAAACACCAACACCCGCATTGTTAATAAGAACGTCGAAACGCTCTTCTTCTTGAATAATCTTGTCTGCCCATTGCGCAAGGGCATTCGTATTGCGGATATCAATGGAGTGATGTATGAAGTTTTCCGATTTGAAATCACATTTAGTAAAATCACGCGCGAGGCCGTGAACACAATATTTCATAGCCACTAATTCTCTTGAGATGGCAAGCCCTATGCCGGACGACGCACCCGTTACAATTGCTGTTTTCATAGGTTCACTTTCTCCGAAGAAACATACTTTTCAATTTCAGATTTACAAAACTTCATCATTTCGGCCGCATCTTCATATCCTACAGACTGGTCGTCTATAGAAAAGGGATAATAAAGAATATCCGAATCTTCGCGCATCGCTCGAATTCGACTAAGATAATCTCTATTCATTCGAAATGCACCAAGACTGATATCGAATACCTTGGAAGCGTCCAGCGACTCAAACGTAGACCGAAAAAACTCGGAATAAGTCTTTTCCCAATCACCAACCTTTAACACCGGATCAAAACATAAGCGAACGCGCCACCCCGCTGAAACGGCGTTCGTAATCGAATTAATCCTGGAATGAATGGGCGCGGCGCCTTTTTCATATTTTTCAGCTATGGGTGCGGGTGATAACGACCATGCCAGAATAACTCCATCATGCGGCTTTAATTCTCCAATGGATTTATAATTTGCGCTCTTTGTTCGAATCTCTATCGTCAGACCGGGGCGTGTTCGTGCGAACTCAATCCATCTTGAACAGTGCGGAAGGATATTTTCAAAAGCCAGCAAGTCGGTGTCGTACGAAATGCACAAATAGACAGGGTGATTATTCAGTTTTTCATCCACGGCGTCAAAAAACTCCTGAGAATTGACAAACATCACAATATTAGCCGAATTGTACATGCCCTGTAAATAGCAATAGTCGCAATTGTACACGCAATTTAGAATCACCGAATTATAATAAAAGTGCGCATGACCAAAACTGGGTGTTTGATTGGAGCCTTCATAAAGGAAATTCTCCTTTTTGACAGCTAAAATTAATTTTATGGAATTCTTCTGAAACTGAAAATCCTGACTCGGTCGATTGAAGATATGTTTATAGTCTTTGATCGCAATTTTCTCCGCTTTGGGAAAACGATTCAGCAACAATGGCGTGTCAGGGTAATTTTCAACACCTTGCTCAAGATAGACATGGGAGAAATGAGTATTAAAGAAGTTCACGCCTGATTTTCTCAAAAATCACCTTTGCATGTGGTTTATCTTTTATTTCAATGGCCAAATATTGCTCAAGTGAAATTTCACGGCCGCGAATCTTATGAGCCTTTGCAATGCGATCCAATTCATGCCGCATCGTATCGGTGAGCCGAAGGCGCTCTGTAAGTTTTGACAGTTGATCAGATTCGCCCGGCGAGAGTATGTTCTCCGGCTTCAAATCTTGTAAGTTGAGCACAAATCGATCGAATGCGCCTGACTGCTTTGAAATAAGCGATTGAACAAATTCACGCTTAATTCCGCTGAAGTCCAAATGGTCCGAAATGATCTTAATAACGCTAATGCGATGACATTCTACAAATATAGCGCTGGCCTGAAAAAAACCGGAGGCTTCCATGTCCACCAGATCCATACCCGGCTCCGCTTGCTTCTTGTCAACAGGTTGGTCAAATGTTGTCACTCCCGCTTCCTGCATTCCGTGCCCCATCACACATTCCGGGAAAAAGTCGCGACCCGAACTGTTGTCCGTGATTTTGTTAATAAAAAAGGATTCGCCGATAACGCGAGTTTCATTCGCCGATCCCGCAATGCCGAAATTTACCACGGCGGTCCACGATTCGAGCGGCCGCCGATTCAATAAATACGTCGTTGCGGCGGCTGAATTAATTTTTCCTACGCCGCTCACGATGAGCGAATATGAATCGCTTTCAAATAATTGAAACTTATGGGAGGACAGATTTTTTTTTAATTGCCATTTTTCAACAAGCGTTTTGGCTTCGCTTGACATGGCAACGACAATTCCAATCACGGCTTTTCACAAAGTTCGAGCAAGACGCCGCCGGTGGATTTCGGATGAATAAACGCGATTTTTGAGCCATGCGCGCCAAGCTGTGGTTTTTCGTCGATCAATTGAAATCCCTTCGCTTTGAGTTCATCCAATCGTGCCTGTATGCCGGTGACGCCAATAGCCACATGGGCTATTCCTCCTTTACCGTTATTTTTTTTTATAAATTTTGCAATCGCACTATCCGGATGCGTCGCCGCCAGCAATTCCAGATGCGACTCTCCAACTTTGAAGAATGCAGTCTCCACTTTTTGTTCATCCACCTTCTCGCGGCCTTCATACGTAAAACCCATAGTCTTGTAAAGTTCGATGAATTTCTCCAGCTCCGGCACAGCGATTCCAAGATGATCTATTTTTGTGAGATTCTGCTTTGTTTTGATAAACGCCATTACGAATAGAGCGCTGAATATTATGTCCATACCCGCAAAAATCAGAATCTCTGTCGACAAGCGATTATTAATAAAAAGAACGACTACGGCCGAGGTATAAAAGACCTTCTCCATTACACTTGGAATCATTAACAAGCGGTACTTCACGACGTCTGACGCTATGATAAAAAACGCGAATTGCCACGCGAGCGCAACACCCGCAAAACCATAATAGAAATCAGCCCGCGGAGACAACGTGCCATGAAAGAGATCCGATTCGATGAAATAAATCGGCAGGATAACGATCAACCCATAAATTCCTGCAATCCGAAAAACATATTGAGAAAACTTCATAGCCCAATCGCCTTCAATGTATTTTTCAATAACATTACGATCGTCATCGGACCAACTCCGCCCGGCACGGGTGTAATCGCATGCGCGATTCTCTCCGCCGATTCATAGTGCACATCGCCGACAAGGCGTGATCCCGATTTTTTTGTCGCATCGGGAATGCGATTGATCCCGACATCAATGACCACAACACCTTGCTTCATCATTTCCCCGCGAATCGCTTCCGCTTTACCTACCGCGGCAATTACAATGTCGGCTTGCTTCGTGAAATACTCGATATTCGGAGTCCCTGTGTGGCAAACTGTCACCGTCGAATTGGCACCACGTGCTTTTTGAATCAGCATATTCGCGAGCGGCTTCCCGACAATATTACTTCGCCCTACAATCACGGTATGTTTTCCCGAAGGATCGATATTGGAACGAAGAAGCAATTCCTGAACACCGGCCGGCGTGCATGGCAAGAACGTGGGTTCGCCAATCGCAAGCCTCCCGACATTAAAAGGATGGAAACAATCCACATCCTTTTTAGGATCAATGGCATTGATGATCAGACTTTCATGAATATGTTTTGGGAGCGGAAGCTGAACTAGGATCCCGGACACCTTCGGATCGGAATTTAGTCTTTGAATGATATCGAGTAGTTCCTTTTCAGGAATTTCTGCGGACAATTGGATCGTTTCGTGTTCCATGCCCACTTCAACACACGATTTGCCTTTGTTTGCGACATAAACTTGCGACGCAGGATTCTCTCCGACCAATATCACCGAGAGTTTTGGAACACGTCCACTCTGCTTTGCACGTTTAACTTCGTCCGCAATTTCATTTTTAATTTCTTCTGCAATTTTTTTTCCGTCAATAATAATCGCCATGATCAATTCATTTCATTTTGTTTGACTAAAGTAATTCAAATGTTTTTGGAATTCAATGGAAACGCAGGCAAACTTCAAATTGTGACGATTACTAATACCCTTCGGCCCAGCCAAAATGTCGCTTGTCCGCCTCGCCCTGATAGCGGCGCGTTTGCGGATTGACCCAGATCGAATGCGCATCACCTATCCCATCCACGGTTCGAATTTCATGCCCCTTGGCCTTCAGTAATTGTATAGTCTTTGCATCCCAAGTTTTTTCAAATCGTGCGTAGTCCGGAATCCAATTGTGATTGATGCGCGGAAAATCTACCGCCTCGCGCAAATTCATTTTGTAATGAGTTGTATTCAGAATGATTTGCGTCACCGTATTGATTATCGTTCGCCCTCCGGGTGAGCCTGTAATTAGAACCGGTTTGCCGCTCTTTAGTACGATCGTCGGGGACATCGAACTCAGCATTCGTTTGTTAGGCGCGATCGTATTCGGATTCTTATCAAATCCGCCTTGATACGTTGGCCGGTTAGGATCGACATTAAAATCATGCATCTCATTATTGAGCAGAAACCCAAGTCCTGTAACCACGGCCTTTGAACCGAAATAGTCTTCGAGCGTAAAAGTATTGGAAACGCAATTGCCTTCGGAGTCGACCACCGAAAAATGCGTCGTATGCATGTTTTCGGGGCGGAAAATTACATTCTGAAGCAGTGAATCGCTTGACGCGGCGCGATTTAGATCAATTTTCCTGGCCCTTTCACGCGCGTATTCTTTGGAAATCAACTTCTCAACCGGCACCTCAACAAAATCGGCATCACCTTGATAACGCGCACGATCAAAAAACACCAGCCGCATCGCTTCAATCATCTTATGGAGATTCTGTGGCGTTGGTTTTTCGTCCAATTTTAGCTCCTCCAAAATATTCAAAAGCTCGATTACACAAATCCCTCCGGATGAGACGGGAGGCATTCCAAGAATATCATATCCTCCAAATTTCCCTTGTAGTGGCTTACGAACCACCGCTTGATAGTTTTTCAAATCTGCTTCGTTTACCAATCCTCCATGATCCGAAAAATCTTGAGCTATTTTTCTAGCGATCTCACCTTCATAAAATCCTGCAGAACCTTTATCGGCAATCGTTTGGAGTGTTGACGACAAATCTTTTAGAATTAGCGTATCGCCTTCCTGATAAGTTTTTCCGTTTCGAAAGAATGTTTTTCGGGATTCGCTGAAATAACTCAGGTCCTTTTCATAATCCTTGAGATCGAACGCCAGTGATTTATTAACCGTAAAGCCATTCTTCGCCAGCCTAATGGCCGGCTCGAGCAATTCGCGCCATTTCAATTTTCCATATTTTTTCCAGGCCGTCTCGAGCCCACGAACAGTTCCCGGCACCCCCGCAACAAGATAGCCATATTCGCTCGTGATGGTATCGAGCTCTCCCTTCGAATTCAAAAACATTTCCGCAAAAGCTTTCGCCGGCGCTTTTTCGCGATAGTCGATTCCCACCGACTCGCCATTCGCCATGCGGATTAACATGAATCCGCCGCCGCCAATATTACCCGCCTCCGGATACGATACCGCTAGCGCGAATGCTGTCGCCACCGCCGCGTCAATGGCATTGCCGCCTTTTTTTAGGATTTCGATACCAATTTTTGAGGCGTATTCATCTACAGAAACGACCATACCTTTGTTGCCGATGGCGGATTTTTGTTGGGCGAGAATGGCTGCGCCAATGAAGAATAAAAGTAGAATGATCATTTTCATGACGCCATTTTACTCAAGACCGTTGAGAGTTACAACAAGAATGGTCGCACTACTTTATTTTTTCATCTTTTGCAAAACATCCAAAGCTTTCTAAATTGAGCGGTGAAAATTAACGTAAAAAAATGGGCTCTCATATTTTTGGTCTGGATTGCGCTGGGCCTCCTCTATAGCCTGCAGTCATACCATTATCGAGAGAGCATTGGTCGCCCTCAACCCTGGTTGAGTACTTTGTTTAATGATCTTGGCTACTTTATGCAGTGGGCCTGCGTATCCATTCCGATTATTCGTTTTATCACGTATTGGCCTATTGGCCGGTTCAACTGGGTGAGGCGTCTTCCAATTCACATCGTACTGGCGTTTGTCGTAAGCTTCGCCAATCGCGGATTGTATCTTGTTTTGTTTTTTTCCGAGGGCATAACTTATGAGAGGTGGTACAACTCAGTTATTGGCTCATTTGAGCTCGATGTTTTTATTTACATGAGCCTCTTATTTGTTGTCCATGCCATATTTTACTATCAAGATCTGCAGGACGAGAAATTTAAAGCGGCCGAACTTCAAGCGCAGTTGCATCAGGCTAAATTGCAAGCCTTGCAGCGACAGCTTCATCCACATTTTTTATTTAATACGCTAAATACTATCTCAGGCCTGATTGAATCGAATCCAACTCTTGCGCGGCTTACGATTGGGCAAATTGGCGAATTGCTTCGCATGGCTTTAGAATCGGACGATGCGGCTGAGATTACTTTGAAGCAAGAGATTCAATTTGTCAATCTCTATTTAGGTATTCAGCAAACGCGTTTTGGCGACCGCCTTGTTGTAAATCGTTCCATTGAGCCGAATACGCTTGAAGCCATGATCCCAACGTTACTATTTCTTCCCCTTATCGAAAACGCAATTCAATATGGCATCGCTTCGGTTCCCGGTTTAAACTCGATTACCATCGCATGCGCCAAAAAGGACGAAGCATTGCATCTAAGCATTATCAATGAATGCGATACACGGACGACGACGTCAACCACCCACGGATTTGGAATTGGTCTTTCGAATACGCGAAATCGTCTGGAACAATTGTACGCTGGCCTTTTTAACCTGGAATTCCAAACTCATGATTCCGGAGCCCGCGTTGATGTGCAAATTCCTTTCAAATTCATAGGCCAATTATGAAATTGATCCGAACGCTCGTCGTCGATGATGAACCGCCGGGCCGGCAAGCCATCAAAGATCTATTGCAAAAAAACATCCGTTTTCAAATCATTGGCGAAGCCGTGGACGGGGCGGATGCGGTCGTCGCCATTCGAACTCTCAAACCGGATCTGGTATTTCTTGATATCCAAATGCCGGGACTCGATGGATTTGGCGTCATAGAGCAAATCGGCGTTGAAAACATGCCCTCGGTCATCTTTGTCACGGCATACAATTTTCATGCCCTCAATGCTTTTGATGTTCACGCGATTGACTATGTTCTTAAACCCATCAACCCAACTCGATTTGATAAGGCGATTGAGCGTGCCATTCAGTGGATTGGTGAACCTTCCCGTTCCAATCTGCACGAGGCCCTACAACTAGCGGCCCAAAAATACCCCAAACGCCTTGTCCTGCGATCGTCAGGAAATCTGGAGGTCATTTCGACGGATACGATTCGCTATATTGAGGCCCAAGGTGACTATGTTGAATTTCATACACGAAATGGAAAAATCATGATGCGGGAAAGGCTCGGTAACCTTGAAAAAAGATTGGATCCGGCAATGTTTGTCCGTATTCATCGCGGCATTATTTTGAGATTTGATTTAATCAAAGAACTTCACCCCACCTTCAACGGAGACTACCAAATCCTACTTGATGATAAGACAAAACTATCTCTTAGCCGGACTTATGCCGAAAAAGTGATAGCTCTTCTTTCCATGCCTCTATAAATCCCTTCGCCAATCAACCGTTCGACGTGCGATACCAACGCTTCACCGCATTTAGTTTTCATTTCCATCTTTCATAGTGTATTGTTCCTAGGAAATGAGCCACTATTTTTCGGAAAGGAACAACAGTGAAAATTGTTATTGTGTTTTTGACTCTCTCTATATCGACCGTCTCTCAGACATTCATTAAGATAACTTCCGGCGCCCCCGTTGAAGACGGAGGTGCGTCACGTAGCGTAAATTGGGTGGATTATGATAACGACTACGATCTTGATCTCTTCGTGAGTAACTCCAATGGCGCTCTTGGAAGAAGCGATTTTTTATACCGTAACGAGGGCCCGGGCGGTAATTTCTATTTTCAAAAAATATCCTCAGGCCCTGTGGTCAATGATAACGGCCGGTCCGACGGTGGTAGTTTCGGAGATTTTGATAACGACGGAGATTTAGATCTATTTGTGGTCAATTGGTACAATGAAAATAACATGTTTTACGAAAATAACGGCGGCCCTGGTTTTGACTACACCGAAATTTTTCCGGGCGCGCCTACGAGCGATGGTGGCTTGTCTGAAACCTGCTCATGGGGCGATTATAACAACGACGGATTTCTGGACCTTTATGTGACTAACAGTGGCAATGCCGGCGTAGCTCGGCGAAATTTTTTATACAAAAACAACGGAAACAAGACTTTTACGGCTATTACGAAAGGGCGGCATGTTACCGATGTTGAATTCTCTCGCGGTATGAATTGGGTGGATTACGACCGGGATGGTGATGTTGACATATTTGTGGTCAATGAAGAGGGGCAGAACAATTCACTTTACAAAAATTTCTACAAGGAAGCCGGCGTGGATAGTTTCCTTAAAATTACTACCGGCCCTTTGGTCAATAGCGGGGGCAATTCTATCAGTTCAAGTTGGGGTGATATTGATAACGATGGCGATCTTGATGTATTCATTGCAAACGCTTCTGGCCAAAGTAATTTCCTCTACTTACAAAATAGCGATCATTCATTTACCCAAGTGACGAGCGGGGCTATTGTCAGCGATGGAGGATCTTCGTTTGGCAGCGCGTGGGGTGATTTTGATAACGACGGTGATTTGGATCTTTACGTTACAAATGCTTACGCCGGCGCGCCTTCAGTTAATTTTATGTACAAAAACATGCTGATTGAAAACGCATCCCTGTCTTTCCAAAAAGTGACGGGCCAGGACGTCGTAACCGATCAAGGCGATTCTTACGGTGTGTCGTGGGGGGACTACGATCGTGATGGGAAGCTCGATCTCTTCGTTGCGAAAACGGCGGGCGAAAACGAAAATAATGCCTTGTATAAAAACGATAATTCAAGCGGAAACCATTGGACACAATTTCGCTGTTATGGCATCGCATCCAATAATACCAGCCTCGGAACCGTTATTCGTCTAAAAGCCAATATCAACGGCAGCAGCGTATGGCAAACTCGGGTTCTTGAAGGACAAAGCGGGTATTGCGGGCAAAGTCAGTATGCCCATTTCGGCTTGAAGACGGCGACTATTATTGACTCCATCGTGGTCGAATGGCCATCCGGGAGAAGGGATATTCACACCAATGTGCCAACCGACAAACTCTATATGCTTTATGAAAATGGCACTTATAAGCCGCTCGGATTTCTGACCAACCAGGCTCCACTGATCACTTTTGAGCTTCGGGATACCACACTTTTAGAAGATTTTGATAAAACATTCATTGCGAAATTAGGCTCCCATTTTTTTGATCCGGACAGTACATCGCTGATTTATTCGGCGTCCAACTTGTCTTCGGGCCTTTTGACTTTGGTCTCCGGTGATAGCTTATACGTTCGTAGTGTTCAAGATTATTTCGGACAAGTATTTATCAGGGTGGCCGCTTCGGATGGTCAACTCTCTATCGCGGATACTTTAGCAATTACTATAACCGACGTCAAAGAAATCATAGCGTATCCAACCATCACAAATTCGATTTTACAGAATCCCGCCTCGACAAAATATGGCCAGGTAGTCGTCTTCTCAACCGTTGAGCTTAGCCAGACACCGGAAGTTACAGTATTTTCTGCCCCTACGGATTCTCACTCTATTACGATGAGTGCCATCGCAAATTCGAAAAAAAACTTTAATGGCATGTATGAATTCAAAAAGACCGGCGAACATACGATTAGAAGTAAACTAAAGACATTTCAGGGTTTTGATACGACCAGCACTCGCACCTTTGTGGCGGCCTTACTGAAAGCCAAGGCACATGGCGTTGTAACAACGCCTTCACGCAGGGTGACACTCAGAATTGAGAAAAATCAATCCGAACGGGATATTATGATCTTGGCTTCTGAGGAATCGACAGGTTCCGACGTCATTTACGAATTCAAATCCAATTCCACCGTAGTAGGTTCCATGAAAATGGAATTTCAACTCCCCCCAAAAAGTGTTGATGGGACAAGCCTTTCATTTTTTAAATTGGGAGAAAATGACGCTTGGGTACAATTGGAATCTGAGATTGATGAAAAAACAAATACTCTTCTTACGACCGAATCTGGTTTAGGAAAATTCAAAATCACTTCTACGCAAACTCAAAACGCCAAAACATTAGTTAAGTCGTTTTCCCTCATCCAAAATTATCCCAATCCGTTCAACCCGACGACAAGTATCGGGTATGAAATTCCGGTTCGAGGATCTGTTACGTTGACGATCCACAATCTTCTGGGTCAACGGATTCGTCTCTTAATTTCGAAATATCATGATTCCGGTCGCTTCACGGCCACCTGGGATGGTAAGAATGACCTCGGTCATAATGTGGCAAGCGGCGTATATCTTTATCGGTTACAATCGCCGACCTTTGTCCAAACAAAAAAGATGCTTCTGGTTAAATAATTCTTTGACCGGATTTAGTCATAAAACTTCAAAAAGGACTGCCATGAATTTGATAATTGCCACTTCAATAGTAATACTATTTGTAACAACCTCTTGCCAAGAAAACACAAAATCGGTGACGTACGACCAGTTGATCAAACGTGCCGAAATTAGTTTTTCCGCCTCGGAGTATGCCAGCGCGCTTCAATATTTTTTGGATGCGACAGAAAAGAATGACCTGTCGTCTTACGGCTATATGGGCGCCGGATGGTGCTATTTTCGAATGGACAGCCTAACACGTGCGCGCGACCAATTCCTGGTGGGTGCGGAAAAAGACGATGCCAACGGAGATCTGTATGCGGGTTGGGCATTTATTCTAAATGCGCAGCAACTCTATTCTTTATCCAACGACAAGGCCTATCAAACGAATTCAGGCTGGATGTTTTCTCTCGATTCCTCTCTGAATTCTGGCCATGTACATATATTGAAAGCCCAAAATCACTTGCTACAGGGTCATTATGCCGAGGCGCTTGCAGAAGTCAAGACGGTCGACACGAACTTTAATGCCGATATCTCGACCGATGTTGGCCGTGCTCAACTGGCGATGAGAATTGAAACCCTGAAGGCGCTCAAATCGAAACCCCTGAACCGATAGAACAAAGGAAAGAGAGTGCCCAATTTTAAGTTAAGGATGAAGCAAAGTCTCAATTCTAAGAACGGTGCGGACCTAAAGAAACTTGCTTTGTTTATGGCTTCGCTTCTCCACATTTGCCTTCTTGAAAATAAGAGATGTCACGTCTCAATTGGCTTCAATGATTCCTCTCCAAGACGACGTGTCGCGAAATAATGGGCGTTGACCGCCCCTTTACGGCATTTTGTATCATTTCGGCCTGTCTTCACGCGGCATCATGGAGTCCCTTGGCAACGGATGTAGCGTTCCCTCAATTTTAAGCGTGAGTTACGATTTGTCAATTCTTGTCGCCCGTTTGATATCCGTGTTCGCTCCTCTCCATTGATAAGGAATTCTTTTCTAAAAATATTGAATTGCTATCCGTTTTCGTTTATTATTAGCCGTATTTAAGCTTTTCGGAGACGTCTAATTTTCAAACGGAAGGATAGTATGATATTTCGAGCCATCGCTTGCTTTGTGCTTATCTCGGTCGGAGTTCGCTCTCAATGGGCTAAAACAGAAATAAAGAATGCCAACGGTGATTCCCGACTCGTCACGGCCATTGCGTTTGAAGATTCGCTGGTCTGGTTTGGCACCGACGAAGGCCTTCGTGTGTATCAAAATGATGTCCTCAAAAACAGTTATACAAAAAACGAAGGACTCCTGTCCAACCGCGTCAACGCGATTCTCGTAGATAAACAAAAGCGGAAATGGATTGCAACCGACGAAGGTCTATCAATGATGGACGGCGGTAAGTTCAAACATTTTCAGAAAAACAATGAAACCTTAATGTCCAATGACATCTACACGTTGCATTGTGACGACGATGGTCAAATATGGGTTGGTACACGTAAAGGCCTTGTTCGAATTAACGGTGAGCGCTGGTCAATATTCGATCGAAAAAACACAAATGAAATTTTGCCATCAACGTACATCCGTGCCATTCACTCTTCCTGGAAAGGTCCGGTTTGGATTGCAACCGATGATGGACTGGCCAGCCTTGCAGGCAAGACATGGAAATCCTTTACAAAAAAGACAAACAATCTTCCTTCCGACGATATTTATGATGTTTATGCTCTTCCGGACGGAATCGTCTGGCTGGCAACCTCAAGAGGTGTCGCAAAATTCGACGGAAAGGCGTGCGTTTCGTATTTGCAAGATTTTCCCTTCCGGTCGGTTACCGTGGATATTTTTGGAGTAACTTGGGCGGTTACCAAAGACGACGGCCTGTTCAAAATCGAAGGTGGAACGACGACCGGGTATACACAAAAGGATGGGGTGCTTTTATCCAACGAGTGCACGGCCGTGGAAACCGATCCTTTCGGAAATCTATTTGTCGCCTCCAAATTGGGCTATCAACATTTTTTGGACGAATCTAAGAGCGCGTTATACGCATCGTGGTTGCTTGCACGAGGAGATGAATTTAGCCTTACCTCCGATTGGACAAATTCTAAAAAATACTTTCAAACGTTGCTGAATAGAAATTTTCCTACCGGCACGCCGGAAGTAGCTTCTGCCCTATTGCGCCTGGCGGACGTGGGCAAAAAAGAAGAACAATTGATGCTTGCTCTGGATCTTGAAAAACAGTTTATCGCGCGGTATCCCCAGGACGAACGCGCGAAGTTAGTCCTTCTGGGCATTGCCGATACCTATGCTTCGATGAATAAGATGACCGACGCACAACAATTTTATCAGCAATTTCTGGACAAATATCCGGAAGACCCTTTGGTTCAAAATGTTCTCCTATCAATTGCAAAACTCTTTGAAAAAGACAACGACACATTTGGAGCATCGCGCTACTACCAAAAGCTGAATAATAAGTTCCCCACACATGCCCGGTTGGATGAATTCCGCTATAAGATTGCGGCAATGGAAGAAAAAGAAAAAACACGCGATGCGGTAGCCCCCGTTTACAAGGATCTTGCAACCAATTCCAAAGATTTAGAAACACTTTATCGTGTAAGCGATTTCTATGACGCAATTCATAGGACCGACATACTCAATGACCTTAAGGGTGGCGTCGAGTGGAAAACATATTCCTCCCCGTCCGCGATCAATAATATTCTTGTCGACGGAGACAACGTGTGGGTTGCCACGCAAAACAACGGTGTGATCAAGTGGGATATCAAGCTCAATGCCTTCACCGGATATGCTGACGGTTTGAAGAATTCCAATACAAAGCGAGTATACATAGATGCCGATAAAGATGTTTGGGCGATGCTCAACGGGCTACCCAATAATAATCTGTTTAACATGAATTACAGCAAGAACAAGACCAAGTGGCTTTTGCAGCCCG
>JANNSF010000236.1:0-25364 GCA_031402315.1 bacterium
CAATACCCACATCACCATGATTTACATTATGCGCGTTGCCCCTACCAATACCCACATCACCATGATTCACAATATGCGCGTTGCCCCTACCGCCATCAACGATGACCATTATCCCGTGAATGTGGTTTGGCATAACGACAAATTCGTCCAATTGCACATGCGCAAAATGCCCCGGTATTTCATTCCAACATTGTTGAATGATTTTACCACATTCGTTCAATTTTATCGTTCCATTTTGCATATCACCAAATAAATGAATCCCGTCGTACGCACATACCGTCACAAAATACGCACCTGCCTGCGTATAATCGTATTCTTTCAATCGAATTGACCGACGGTTTTTCACGAACCTATCATCCCCCGAATCTCTTCAATATCCTTCGCGATGTCCTTTTCCAATCCCTGTATCTTATCCATGATCGCGTTCGGCTTTTCGTATTCGATTTCGGTGTGAATGATTTCTTTGTATCGGGAAATGGATAGATCGTATTTATTGGCGCGGATGTCGGCGACGGGAACGAGAAAAGATTTTTCCGATTTCTTCTTCTTTCCCCATTCCTTTATTATATCCGGAATATCATTAGCCTCGGTCTTTTGGCGCTTATCGTCCAGCGAAAAACCATCGGAATCCATATCGTAGAACCAGACGTCCCCCGTCGTGCCGCCTTTCTGAAAGATGAGGATCGCCGTGGAGACGCCCGCGTAGGGCTTGAATACGCCCGACGGCATGGAGATCACGCCTTCGAGTTTACATTTATCCACGATGATCTTGCGCGTATCCACGTGCGCATTACTCGTCCCGAAAAGCACCCCGTCCGGCACGATCACTGCCGCTTTTCCGCCGGTTACCAATAGATTAAAAATCAATTCCAGGAAAAGCAGTTCCGTTTTGGTAGTCTTCAGCGAGAAATTCTCGCTGATATCCGACTTATCGATGGAGCCTTTGAAAGGCGGATTGGCGAGGATAATGTCGTACTTGGACGATTCCTTGAATTGTTTGGACAGAGTATCTGTGTAGAGCACGTTGGGATTATCGATGCCGTGCAGCATGAGATTCATCGCCCCGATGCGCGTCATGGTCGGATCGAAATCGTACCCGGTCAGCGCTTTGCTTTTCAGGAAGGCCATGAGTTTCTTATCGGCGATCTTATCCCCGACGAGGTGATGGGCCGTGCCTTCCTCGTCGTATTCGATGATATCCTTGCTGGTATTGGATTCCAGAATATGTTCGTAGGCTTTCATCAGGAAGCCGCCCGTGCCGCAGGCCGGATCGCAGACGGTCTGACCGATCTTCGGATCGAGGAGCTTTACCATCATGCGGATTATGTGCCGGGGTGTACGAAACTGGCCGTTCTTGCCCGAGGTCGTGAGCTGCATCAGGAGGTATTCGTACAGATCGCCCTGCACATCGATATTCTGTTCCGCAATGTGCATATCGTCGATGATCTTCACCGCTTCCTGCAGGAGCGACGCCTTGGGAATGACAAACACCGCGTCTTCCATGTGCTGCGTAAATGTGCTCGCGTCCCCGCCCAGGTTGCGCAGGAATTCGAATACGTTATCCCGCACATGTTTCAGCATCTGATCGCCCGGCAATTGGCTCCAGTGCGACCATTTGCATTCCTTATTGCCCCGGAATAGCGAGGTGTAGTTTTGATCGCGCCGCTTCGCCGCCTGCGCACGCGCATTGTCCATATCTTCCAGGCGTTTCAAGAAGATAAGGTAAGACATTTGTTCGATGGCGGTGAGGGGATTAGAAATGCCGCCTGACCAGAATTTGTCCCACAAAGAATCTATCTTAGAGCGCAATTCAGGATTGGTTAACATCTTTTTTTCAGTTTTATGTTTTTTTTAAATTGTAAGCCTGAGCCTGCCCTGAGCGCAGTCGAAGGGCCGGAATAGAATTTGCTACCCTGAGCGCGAAGCAGTCGAAGGGTGTCCCTGAGGGAATCTATTTTTGAACGGAGATCGGGGTTTGTGAGCATAATAGAATACCCATTGGGTTAAAATCACAATGAATAAAAAAACCGACCGAAGTCGGTTAGACATGATTATCGGGAAGAGCCTTTCCGCTTCCCTTTCGGCGGATAAATCTTTCTTACTTTTCCGTTGTCCATGACGGCAATGGGCCGGCCTGCTGCAAAATGTTCAGCGATAGCTTTTTTGACGGCCTTTTTCAGACCGCGAGTCAGGTTTTTCGTCAGAGGATCAAGTGTTGTTTTCATATACAAAGTTACATCGCAACGACTTCAAATTGATGATGTTTGCTTCTCGCTTCTTCCGTCATCAATTCTAGTTTCTTGGCGGTTTCGTTGTCGATCCATTCTTCGCCGCATTGCACACAGATTTTGGCTTTTACATTTCGAACGACAATCACGCCTTCCCCGGAATCCACGGTATACGTGGTTGATCCGTCTTCTTTGCGTCCGCCGCAAACCGGGCATGCGCTCGATGTGTTAGTCAACTTCATGATTCCTTCCTTGTCTTAAAATCAGGCTCAAAAAATTCAGATGTAGGCTCATACACGGTGATAATATAAACAAAATTATTAACAGCGTCAAATGCGGCCACGACGTGTAACGGCTTATTTGAAATGTGCAAAAACAACGCGCTTGGATATGGTTTGTCGTCAGAATACTCCTGAATACATTGCCCTGACAATAAGACATCCAGCGCCTCGTCCTGTCTTATCCTACGTTCTGCAAGTCTCTGCAACGTATGTTTTCGCCATTCGATGCGCTTACGTTTTACGGCATCCCGAAGCGCCGTAATATCTAGTTTCGGTTCAGTCATAGTTGTTCACTTATAAAATCGCTTTTTCCAACCTCAACCCTTCCTGCATATCCAGCACATTTCCGTTTAGCACGTTCCCTCTCCTTCGCAAGGAGAGGGACAGGCCTGCCCCGCGACTTTCGCGGGGGTGAAGTAGGCCTCCCCGCCAGACCAGAATTTACTACCCTGAGCGCGAAGCAGTCGAAGGGTGTCCCAGAGGGAATCTATTTTTGAACGGAGATCGGGATTTGTGAGCATATGTCCTTTGTTTGGATAACATTTTTATTGCGTCACCCTAAGTCACATTATATTTGTTCTTCAACTGCCTATTCTTGGCTCGAACTTTGTCTCACCCGCAGACATCTACCTGTTTGAATCAATCAACCCCATAACGAGATTCTGTATCCTGTGGTCGAAGTTATTGTTTTGAACTAAATTTTCAACCGACTCTCTAAATATCAAGTCCAACTCAATCACTCCGTTTTCGTCAATAACGCAAGCTCCATCATCAATAAAGGCTCCTAAAAATTCCCAAAAATGTAGCCCTGAACTGGGATTAAATAACAAGAACTCAATACTTCTTGGATAAAACAACGATCCATCGAAAAACTTACCAAATAACGTCAATAGATCTTTTTTCAACAGACGCGCAAATGCCAACGAATCTCCCATATTCTTCCTAAAGAAATCCAAAAAGCCATCATTGTCATAACAACCAACGAAGTTACTTGTTGACAACTGAGGATTCCGATTTATTTTAATTAAGCAACTCAACATATTGTTAAAAGAAGAGTTTTCAAATAGACTCTCATCGTCAAAGGTTGATCTAAAAAAATGACCATAATTATTAAATGTCGCATTTGTGAGTTTCATATTCCGGAAGTCGAGTTCAAAAAAGGAACCATGTATATGTAAATTGTCCAAATTACCATCAAAGAGGTCGTTAATAAGGAGCGTTCTTTCCAATGGAGTACCCTTTTTAACTAGCTTTGATGAACCGACAGCAATATATAGTAAACTGCTGATTGATTTTTCGATAGCCAGTCTATACTGCTCTTTTGTTGTTTCTCTCAAGGTTTTGAGATTTAGAACAAAACATTCCTTAATCTTTGCTTCGAAACCACTTTCGGCCTCTAATCGTAGGCGAATTTCATTTAGGACATCACTCTGACCTTCCGAGTACCTTGACAAAATGTCAAAACTGTGCTGGTTCAACTGATTGGATGTAATCTCGTGAGTTAGGAATGCTGCTTTCAAATGGTCCTCTACGAAATCTGGAACCACGGATACCGCTCCACCTTCCTCTCTTAAAAAGACACTCGCCATGATCGCTTGATGCTTTTTCTTTTTTAGTTGAGGCAATGCTTCGTCAAAATAGTTACTCAGATCGATTACTCTCGCCAAGTTTTTGTGGGCGAAGATAATTCGCTTAAAAAGATCCAGCATTTGTTTCGTAGTAAGTTCTAACTTTTGTCGTTGCTGCTCTCTTGCGCATACCTGCATTATCACGTTGTCAAAATCATTATTCGATGATAGATATGCGCATTCGCTTGTCAAATTCTCAGTCGCTCTTTTTTTGACAAGATCCGAAACTAGATAAACCAAATAAGGAGAGACATCAAAGGAGCGCGACCGTGTTATTTGTTTCAGAATCTTGAATGCATCGCCTTTCGCTCCCTTATCATTCGGAAACACAACTTCAAAATACTGCATGGCTAAGGGGCGATTGAAACCCTTTAAAGTAACAAGATCATGCGGAATTGTTTTTGCATGGAGAGCTAAGAGAGTATTCCAATAATAATTTCTAGTAGACAATATGATTTTTGTGTGATTTAACTTCACATTGATATCAATGATATTGTCCACAAATCGTTTAGCGTCTAGATACTCCAGGTTAGAAAATAATTCGTCTACACCATCTATGATTACAAATAGATTTCCACTTGAAACGGCAAGATCCAGAAAATCCTTTGTCGGGTTAATAGGCGACTTTGATCTAATTAGATATCTTAGATAGGTTACTAACAAGTCGGAAACGCAATTTATTTGACCGAAAGCATTTGGATTAACCTTTAGACCCTCCGTGATCCGAGTGGCATCAATATACAACGGAGTTTGTTTTCTCTTCTGTCTCTGTTTGTTCAATTTGTTGAATACCTTCTTAAGAAGGGTTGTCTTTCCCATGCCCCCTTCGCCGACGATATACATTATCGGTTTTCCTTCTCCGTCTGCCCAACCACAAATATAGTCTATCAGATCAATTTCATGTTGGGATCTTCCTTGTGTAAGAAAGCGGGGATTTATGTAACGGCTATCCTCATGAATGCCTTCTTGTGAGAGTCCGGTTGCAATTGCATGTTCCCAAATATATTCGTCGATAAAGTAAAACTGCCAAGGTCGCGATTTGGAAGAAGTACCATAGGCGCGACTAATTAATTCAATAATACTCTTTCGTTGAATTGAAAAAGTCAAATGATCAAGACTCATTTTGTTGATACATATTGTTAAAGGCCCGACAGGTGACACTTTTGAAAAAAAATGATTGATTGCAGAAGTGTGATTACTGTCCTTTTCAAGAAAAAGGACGAATTCCCGCGTTTGGGCGGTGACATCAACGCTGTAATAGTTGTATAGTTCATCTTTTTCAGTAGATATTTTAACTATTCGCTTGCCAGGAAAACAATTAGTCAACACAATGAGATGATCATTTGAATCTATAGAATCCTTTTTCATTCCTTGAAGGTTCAGGGGCTTACCATACGATTTACCGTTTTTCGTTTCGTATCGTGCATCATAAAAAATATGACGTTTTTGATGTTTATCTAATATGATGTGCCTTTTGAATATTTGAGTTATCGATCCATCCGAGGATATCGTTGATTTTTTCCGATTTATTCGCTCTCGTACGAGTTTCTTATATAGAGCATCTGAAAGTAGAATGACATCGCTATCGGACGTAGATTCGATGATTCTTGAAATCTCAATCAAACCTTCGCTATCAAAAGATGGAATCCCGTTCATATCAAAAACAAGTTCTACTTCGTCGACATGCAATGCAAACCGCACTTTGAAATCTTCTAACGCCTCACTAAGGGTTATTATGTTTTTTAGAATAACATCTAATTTTAAGGACCTGTTCTCCATCCCAATAAAGCAACCGTCCCCTCGGGTAATGTATCTTGTACCATTAGACTCACCGAAAATTCGTTTTGGAATCGTATCCAATTTTTTCTTCAGCCCTTTTCTGACGGACGACTCTAAGCGACTGTAATCCTTAACGTCAAAGGCCAAAATTAGATACTCTTTTTTCTTCAATTTGTGAGGCGTCATGTTTAACTCCAAATGGTTTACTCGATAAAGCGTTTAAGCCGCCAATTTCTTCGTTAACTTTATCAATTCTTGTATCTCATTCTCACTGAATAACTTCTCCACGGCATTCGCCCCCAGGTTTGTAAACGGTTCTTCGTATAGGTCAGCCAGTTCAAGGCTTCGACGCTGGGCAAAGACAGACTGGACGGTACGTAGGAAGCGGGACTGGTCGGCGTTGTAGTTATGCTCCAGGATGAAGGCGTCGAAGGATCGCCGGATGATCGATTCGTAAGATGGCAGAGACTCCAGGTGAAGCACGTGCTTTAGGAAGCCCACAAGACTGCCCGCACGCACGCCGAATGCTTTGAGCATATTCCCTTCGTCTAGCGACAGATCGGTAAATTCCTTTTCGAGAGTATCTTCGAGGTTTTCGAGATCGGATACGTCTATAGGTTGTCCGCTCGTGAGCTTTTGGATCGTCGGATGGGTATCGGATAGTTTTTGGATACGCTCTTCGATACGCTTTTTGTATTCCTCGACGTAGAGACGTTCGGAGTTTTTGTTAATGATAACCCATTTTCGGGATTCGATAATATCCTGAAGACCGAGTTCGATCACGAGCGAGGGTTTCTCACGCTTGAATTTCATCAGCGGTGCAAGGGCTTCTTTGACCGTGTCGATCTTTTTGAGTGTAGCATCCGACCAGAAGGCATTGGATAAAATATCATGGATATGGCTTTCGCATGTAGCCACCTCGGCAATGTCCGATGGCAATGCCGTCACGTCTTCACGAATGGATTCGATCTGAGATTTGAGGTCTTTATGCTGAAGAAGGCCGAGGCCGCAGCGTTCCATCTTACTCACGAAAAACATTTGTGCCGAATTGACACCAACAGCATAGCGCAGGAGCGGGCCGACGCGCAGGCGCAGAAATTCGAGTTTGTCCCCTGTCAGGTATTTCCAGTAGTCGTCTTCCCATGCGTCCCGGACTTCCTGAAAATGTTTCTTTACGGTAAAGGAATCCCTCGGGATCAGGGCTATATCGTGACGGATATCCTGAATAATACGGCGGAAGTCCTCCGACGACTGATCGCCGAGCAATAACTGAATTTTTGACAGGCGGGTATTAAATATCGAAACTAATATGGGCATCTGGCCGGGAGTCTTATCTTCTTTGGGCATCATCTGGAAGTGGTCGAAATTTTCCCAGAAGTCTGTTATTTGAAAATAATCCTTATGACGATTCGGTAGCCATTCATGATGTTTACAGGCGTCGTGACTCCGCGTACCACGTCCGATCATTTGCCAGAATTTGATCATCGAGTTCACGGGCTTCATGAAAGAAAGATTAACCGCCTCCGGCATGTCCACACCGGTATCGAGCATATCGACCGAAATCGCAATGCGCGGCATATCCTGCTTTTTGAATATTTCAAGCAGGTCGCGCGCCCGTTCCATCTTGGAGTCGATCACTTGCACGAGACGGCCTTTATATTCGGGATACATTTCATTGAAGGTTTCGGCAAGGCGCATGGCGTGCGCGTGGGTGATGGCAAAGACGATGGTTTTACCGGGAAGCTGCCCTGTCGCGTCCTTGATGCAGACGTCCATAAATTCTTCCCACTGGCGGCGGAGCGTGTCGCGATTAGTAACCTTGCGCTCCAGGTCGGTACCTTCGAAATTAATATTTTCGGGATCGAGGCCCTGGCTGCGAAGCGATTCCTGATCGTCTTCAGATAAATCGACACCTTTGATGCCTTTGCGCTGAAATTTGGTTTGCGCGGCATAGACATTGTATTCGGCGAGGTACCCTTCTTTGACGGCCTGATCATATCCATAGAGAAATGTCGGGATTCCGCCGTCGCAGTCGAAGAACTTAAACGTGTCGCGGTCCACAAATTCCGCCGGAGTGGCCGTCAGTCCGATCTGGATGGCGTCGAAATACGCGAGCACGTCAGTGAACTTGTTATAGATCGAGCGGTGACATTCGTCGGTGACAATCAGATCGAAATCGGCGGGCGTGAACTGTTCGTAACACGTTTCCAGAGTCTGGAGAGTCGATACGTACACGCGGGCATTGCGGTCGATGGCGTAGCTGCGGATCCGCGCACGGGATTCGTGCGGGAGATGAACTTTGAAACCGTCATCAAGTGCTTGCACTACTAATGCATCTCTATCCGCAAGGAATAGAATCTTTTGCGCCCACCTTGCCTGCAAGAAAACATCAATTAGCGCCATAGTCGTTCGGGTCTTGCCGGTTCCGGTTGCCATGACGAGCAAGGCTTTACGCTTTTTCTTTATTTCGATGGCTTCGGATATACGGCGAATCGCTTCAGCCTGATAAGCCCGATCTACGATTGATTTTCTGATCGGCACCGATGAAAGCGGAAGACGGTTTTGTTTGAGATGCAGCAGACGTTCTAAATTCTCACGCGAAAAAAATCCTGCGACATGGCGTTCGGCGGATTCTTCCGTGTCCCAGAAAAATATCTCCGAACCATTGGCCATGAATGCGAATGGTCGGAAACTCTGCTGCTTTTCGATTTTCTCGACATAATCCAGAACTTGCTGTTTGCCAACTCGTGCATCGCGCCGAGTTCGTTTGGCTTCGATCACGGCGAGCACTTCGCCATTGGGTCGGTACAGACAGTAATCGGTGATGCCCTCTTCGAGTTTGCCGTCGTATTTATCTACGGGAATTTCAAATCCCACTTGCGTCCGGTCGGAGAGATTCCATCCGGCTTTTTGTAAGTCGGGATCGATCAGGGAATAGCGGGTTTCTTTTTCAGACACTCTTGGCAAATCGTCTCCCACGATAAAGAACGGCTGTAAACAATATTATCAATCTCGCATTCATCCGTTTAGAAATCAAGAAAAAACGCCAATCCATTTCTCTATCTTCGTTGTCACACATTATTATCTGCATCTCACGCTTTATGATAAAGACACGCATTCTTCAAAATCATAACGTTTTGGGTTTGATAATCAGCCTTTGAAATTTTAACCGCTTCCATTGCGGTCAGCCGCGCTTGTCTTCCACGCAGGCTTGATTCCTTTCGACCACGTTTGCGTGATAATGATTAGGCTTAGATGCTTTAGTTTTTCTTGTGACGTAGATATTGTTTTCAGTGATTCAGTCGTCTAATCCCCCTATCCCCCTTTTCAAGGGGGACGAAAACGGATACCCACTACAAATCACATACTTCCAGACCTCTTTAAATCAGGTTAATCTCTTAAAAATCGACAGGACTAAGGCATTAGCCGTGGTGGATGGACGGGAATAAAGTGAGCTCTAAGTGAAACTGAGAACAAGACTATCAGTATAGAGAAGTCTTTCACACAGCGTATTCAATTCTAAAGAGTGAAAACAAAAGCTTCCTAAGCTTCCGCCTTTTTACCCAGTATATCGTTTATTTTGCTTTTTAATTCGGTCAGATCCGAGGACTTCACGACATAGGCCTCCGCCGCGGAACTCATGAAGTCGTCTTTGTAATGCGAATAGGCGGTATTGATAATAATCGGAATCCCGATACGCGTGTCGAGTGTCTTCGTCAAAAAAGACATACCGTCCCCTTCCGGCATTTGAATATCCAGTACGATAAGGTCCGGATGGTCGACCAAAAGAGACTTGAACGCATCACGTCCATTGGACTTTAGGATGACCTCGTGCCCCATGGCCGTGATTTCAGCCTGGTAGAGCATTCTCAAACTTGGCTCGTCTTCTACAACATAGATTTTGGCCATAAAACCCTCCGTTAGAAACCTAAAATAACTGGAAATGTTCTGGCAAATGCCTCGTTATATCTGAAGCCAGATTAACCAATGATCTAACCTATTGATTGCTTTGTAATTTAACGCCGACAGCGTAAAAATAGTTCCTTTATTTTGGCCGGAGGCCGAAAAAGCCGCTCTTTTTTATGCCAAAAATCATAAAAACATGACCAATGTTATTGTTTTTTGTTATCATTAACACTATTATTCAACGATCGTTTTGAACTTTAGAAAGGCCCTATGATCATCAAATTCCGCTATAAGCTGATTTTTCTCGTGTCGATTATTCTTATTATCGCCGGAGCGGCTTACGTTTTCGTATCCATTCAGCTTGCCGGTAATATCGAACGCGATATCACCGAACGGCTCGTCAAAGGCAATGAAACGTATGAGGAATTTAACAAAGCCTTTTTTGAACAACTACTGCTCCAGAGCGTCTCGGTCTCCGATAATCCAAAATTTGGTCTCCAACTGAGTACAGGCGATAAAGCGACCGTTCAAGAAGGCTTAATCGCATTTAATCAAAATCTGAATGCCGACGTACTGATGGCACTCACTCCTTCCGGCCAGGTTCTTGCCAATGTGGGCGGAAAAATGAACATGGGTTCGACTACTAATTTGTCTCAGCGCCCGGAAATTAATGATGCTCTGACGGGTAATGACAATGGCGGATTTTGGGAAGAGGATGGGAAACTCTTGCGTATTGCGGCCTCGCCGACGATCGTCAGCGGTCAGGTGCAGGGCGCGATTGTTTTGGGATATGAATTGGGTGACAGCGCCGCCTCTAAAATCGCAAAAGTTACGACCAGCAATATTGCATTCTGGCTGAATAATAAAATTATAGCCACCAATGTGAATTCCAGACGTGATGAATTAACCACAGCCCTTCAATCGCACAAAAATGCGCTCGATCAAGCGGTGATCCGAAAAACCTCAAGCGATCCCTTCCACTTCATGCTTGCCGGCGAACGTTTTCTTGCCGTCGTTTCTCCTATTTTTGCATCGCCCGGCGCCGAAGGACAGGAAAATAAAGTTCTCGCGACGTACGTATTTTTCAATTCGCTCGACAAGGCCTTAGAGCCGCTCGTGACTGCACAAAAGCAGATGCTCCTTATAGGCGTCAGTGTGGCGATTTTTGCCTTTCTGGTCGCTCTCATCATTATCAATGGTGTGAACAAACCCGTGAATTTGCTGACGAAGGCTATAATCGAAGTTGAAAATGGTAATTTGGATTTCCGCGTAAAGGTCAAAAGCCGGGATGAACTTGGTCAACTCGCGGATAAATTCAACGAGATGATCGAGGGCATGAAACAGAAAAAACGCGTGGAAGGTCTTTTTGGAAAATACCTTTCGCCCGACGTCGCCAAAAAAGTGCTGGCGGAGCAGTCCGTCGAAGGAATTCTGAAGGGCGAAAAAGAACTGCTCTCCGTGATGTTCACGGATATTCGTGGTTTCACGCCCATGTCACGCGGCATGGATCCGCAAGCACTGATCTCTCTTCTGAATTCTCATTTTGATGAGAGCATCGACATTATCGATCGCTTCGGCGGTACGCTGGATAAATTCATCGGCGATGCAATCATGGCATTTTTTGGCGCGCCGGTTCACTACGACGATTTTTACATGCGGGCGATCAATGCGGCGGTACAAATACAGAGAGCCACGGAGAAATTCAATTTTCAGCGAAAATTAGAGGGCAAAGAGCCCATAAATATCGGCGTCGGAATTAATACCGGCGACGTCGTTGTTGGAAATATCGGTTCCAACAAAAGGCTCGAATATACCGTGATTGGTGAAACAGTCAATATTGCCAATCGCCTCTGCAGCGTGGCGAAAAAAGGCCAGATCATTGTCAGCCAATCAACCTACGATCTATTGCCCAATAAGTCTATTGCTTCCCCTATAGAAAACGTGATGCTAAAAGGAGTCTCGGAACCGGTAACGGTCTATGAAATCTTATGGAAAGGATAAATAAATGACACACCTTGGTAATTTCGCACTCATTCTGGCCTTTTCACTGTCCATTTACGCCGCGATTGCATCGCTTATAGGTGCTCGTGAAAAGCGCGTCCAATTGATCGTCTCGGCGCATCGGGCGGTCTATATGGTTTTTGCCAGCGTGCTCCTAGCCGTAGGTTGCTTAGTCTATCTCCTGCTCATTAGCGACATGAATGTCGAGTACGTGGCCTCTTTTTCGAATAAGACGCTCCCGATTTTTTTCAAATTCACATTTTGGTCGGGTCAAGCCGGTTCTTTACTTTTGTGGTCGTTTATATTGGCCGCGTACGCGGCCGCGGTGACATTCCGATATCGCAATCATCATACACAATTAATACCGTACGTCATCATGACCGTGATGATCACCCAGGCGTTTTTTCTTGCGCTGAATTTGTGGTCGGCTAATCCTTTTAATGAACTCATTACACAACTCCCGGATGGAAGCACTCAGCCCTTCACCGCCGCCGATGGCCGCGGACTCAATCCCCTTTTGCAACATCCGGCGATGATCATACACCCGCCAACCTTGTTTGTAGGATACGTCGGTTTTGCAATACCCTTCGCCTTTGCCATGGGCGCTCTTTTGAGCGGACAACTTGGCGATGAGTGGATCAAGCTTTCGCGTCGATGGACACTCTTCGCGTGGCTCTTCCAAAGCGCCGGTCTTATGATGGGCGGATGGTGGGCTTATGAAGAACTTGGATGGGGCGGCTATTGGGCATGGGATCCGGTTGAGAATGCATCGCTTATGCCTTGGCTCACCGCTACGGCCTTCCTTCACTCCGTGATTATTCAAGAAAAAAAGAATATGTTCAAATTCTGGAATATGACGCTCATTATGGCGACATATTTCCTCTGTATCTTTGGCACGTTCCTCACCCGCTCCGGCGTGGTTTCTTCGGTGCATGCTTTTGCCGAAGGATCCATCGGCATATTTTTCATGTCGTTTATTATCCTCGGAATGACACTGTCCGCAATGGCTCTGTGGCACCGTCGGGGCAGTCTGAAAAGCGAAAACAGTTTAGATTCTCCGGTATCGCGCGAAAGTAGCTTTTTGTTTAATAACCTCGTTCTGCTGATCTCCTGTTTCGCCGTATTCTGGGGAACCATATTCCCCGTGATTTCGGAGGCCGTGACCGGAGAAAAAATAGTCGTAGGTGCACCGTTCTTTAATAAAGTGAACATACCGATCGCCATGATCCTTCTGTTCCTGACGGGCGTCGGACCTCTTCTGGCCTGGCGTAAGACGTCTTTCGACACGCTTAAGAAAGTATTACTTCTGCCTTCTCTCATTTCGGTCATCGGTGGAATTCTTATCGCCATTTTCCTGACGACCCATTTTTACGGACTTGTATCGTTTACGCTTTGTATTTTCGTTACGGCCGCTATCCTCATCGAATTCTATAAGGGAGCCCGTTCGCGGATGAAATCGCAGGCCGAAAACTTCTTGGTTGCCATAAAAAATCTCACGTGGAAAAACAAGCGTCGCTACGGTGGTTACATTGTCCACCTCGCGATTGTGATTATTTTTTGTGGGATTACGGGCCAGGTTTTTAACTACGAAACCAAAACGGATATTGCGGCCGGCGAATTTCACGTCGTAAAAGGATACAAAATTGTTTGCAAGAATATTGGTTTTGAAACCACGGATAATTATGATTCCCAGTTCGCGGAGTTAGAAGTATTCAGGAACGACTCCCGCGTCGCATCGCTTCGCCCCGAATACCGCATGTATAAGGCAAGTCAGCAGCCCACGACCGAAGTGGCGCTGTACAAAACGCCGCTTGAAGACCTCTATGTCGTATTCGCGGGTCTTGATGACTCGGGAAAACGCCTGACGCTTCAGATTTTTGTCAACCCGCTCGTTTCCTGGGTATGGGTTGGTACGGTTGTTCTTGTTCTTGGAACGATCATTTGCCTCCTGCCGGGCTTGCAGGAAGATCGTATGGAGATCGCGAGAAAAAAGGAGACGGTGAATGAAAATGCTTAACCTCGCACTCTTTCTTCTTTTGAATTCACACGCGCTTCCGGCGCAAGAAGGATCCGCTCATACCACGCTTCTTGCTGGCAGTCAAATCGCATTTTTTAATGACGTTTCACAGGAACTTATTTGCCAGTGCGGCTGTCATCTTGTGCTCAATTCGTGCGGTCACGTTAATTGCCCTTCGGCCGTTCCCATGCGCAGCAAGATCGAATCCATGATTTTGGAAAAGAAATCAAAGGAGGAGATTTTGTCCTACTTTATCACCGAGTATACGTTTGAAGGAAAAATAATCGGGCGAAAAGTTTTGTCCCAACCCGATACAAAAGGATTTGACCTCGTGGCCTGGGTTTTGCCATTTGCGCTATTCTTAATTTTTATTTTTGTCGTGATCTTTGCATTAAAAAAGTATTCCAAGAAAAACCCGACCTTAACGGAAACACTGATTAAGATGTCTCCGGAAGAAACAAAACGCATTGAAGAAGAACTTAAAAAAATGGACTCCCAATGATTATTACTCTTACCATCATACTCTTCGGCATGTTGGCATTTTTCTTTGTGGTTTTGCCGCTTTTTATGAAATCCTCCAGTTTTATCTACGACTACGAGGCGCAAAAACCATCGTCGGATTTAGATGCGCTCCTCAAACGTAAGCAAAAGATAATGAATGATATCAAAGATCTGGATTTTGAGTATCAGCTCGGAAAAATGTCGGACGGCGATTACCAGTCGCTTCGACAGGCAAGCCTCTCCGAGGTGGCTCACGTGATGCAAAAGGTAGACAACCTTCCGTCAAACGGAAAAATCACCGATGAATCCATTGAAAAATTAATCGCCAAAAAACGTCAAAAAAGATCGGAAAAAAAATGCAGTTCCTGTGGCGTCATCAATCCCCTGACATCAAAATTCTGTTCCGCATGCGGTCATTCCCTCGCTTAATCCTTTATTTGTTTTGCGTGGCCAATGCCTTTTCTCAGGCGGCCCGTATATCCGGCAAGGTATTTAATGAATCCACGAAGAAGACGGTTCGGGCCGAGTGGGTTGTTCTGGTCAAAGCCGGTCAGGGCTTGCAGACGCTAAAACAATTCGATAACGTCTCCGAATTTGATTTTTCGGATGTTCCATTAGTTACCAATGCGCCGTATCTGATTCGTGCCTTTTACAAAGGCGTTCTCTACTCTCAAACGATTCGGATTACAGAAGCTCGGCATTATCCGCTGGACGTCGTCGTTTACGAGTCTACTCCGGAGTGGAAAAAGATCACGTTGAAAGTTCCGCATATGATCGTGGCCCGAAGCGGCAACCGCCTCGAAATCGAACAGACGTGGAATATTGTTAATACCGGCACATCCACTTTTAATACGTCTGATGGGACTACTCTTGTCGTCGCAAAACCAAGCGCCGCTCAAGTTGCATCGGTCACGACCTCTCATAATGAGAGTATTCCAATTCCGGTGTCTCCGCTTACGACGGACACTTCGCTTTCGATCAGTTTCCCGTTTCGACCGGGAATAACTCAAATTCAGATCAATTACACGATCCCGTATGCAGGAACCGCTGATTGGAGTATGGTGGCCAATCACCCGATTGATGAATTCAGGCTGTTTGTAACCCCGCAGGATATTCAGATTGTCAGCCCGCTGCTTAATCACGTTCACGATCCTGAATTGGAGAAACAAAATTTTTCAGCCTATGTTGCCGACGCCGTGACCAAGCCATTTCTCGTGACTTTTTCCGGAGGATCGCAGCGCGCGGCGGATCCCTCGGCCGGCACCATTCTGCCCGGTAGTAACGCCTTGCAATCCAAATCGTTGACCCTGATTCCGTTTCTCATTGCACTACTTTTGATCCCCCTATACATCGCTCTTACGCGCCCTGTCGAAGTGCGTAACAAAGAATCTCTTCTGGTCGAAATTGCAAAGCTCGATGATCTGCACGTTGATCGAGCCACCGACCCGACGTACTTGAAAAAACGGTCTGAATTGAAGAGTGCTCTCTATCATATTCTCAGCGCGGAAGCTTGATGATTGCGGTTGAACACGCCACGAAACGTTTTGGCCATCGACGCGTTTTGGATGATTTATCCATTTCATTTAACGCCGGAGAATTTGTAGGCCTATTCGGAAAAAATGGGACCGGCAAATCGACTCTGCTTCGTTGTATCTCCAATGTCTCACGTCTCAACACCGGCAAAATTTTATGGAATGGGAATACGCTTCAAAAGTCAGGTCTTCAAAACAAGATTGGCATGGTCTCTCACGCTTCCTTCCTGTACGAGTCGCTGACCGCGCGAGAAAATTTGCACTTCTACGGAAATTTATACGGTATCACCAACATTTCGGCGCGTGTTGAATATCTGCTTCAAAAGGTTAATCTCAGCGAATATGGAAATGACGTAGTTCGCGGTTTTTCCAGAGGTATGCAACAGCGACTTTCAATAGCGCGAGCCATAATTCACGAGCCGGAAATTCTCTTTTTGGACGAACCGTTTTCCGGATTAGATTTGAAGTCGGCCGCTCTTTTGGAATCAATCCTGGCCGATTCAAAAACGCGCGGCGGTTTGCATATCATGGTTTCTCATGATTTTCAATATGCGTCACGACTTTGTTCGCGTTTCATTTTCTTGGACCATGGAAAAATTTTGATGGATACTCCCGTATCGGATACTTCGCTTCAACAAATTCAGGAGAAGCTCAGCCATTGATCGATGCTATAAAACAATTTGACAAGTCGGATTACCATCAGGTTCTCATGTCTTTCCATAAACAATTGACCGATGGATTGGCAATCGCCAACTCGCACAAGCACGTTTTTGAATTATACAGAAACAAGCCCTTCAAAAATATTGTGATTGCCGGGATGGGCGGTTCTGCCATCGCGGGGGATTTCATCAAATCCATTTTTTCCGAAACACTTAATATTCCAATCTTTGTTTCGAGGGACTATCTCCTGCCTGCCTTCGTTTCACCCGAAACGCTGTGCATCATGTCCAGCTATTCCGGCAATACAGAAGAAACTCTGTCTGCGCTTCAAGACGCCTTACGCAAGAAGGCCTCTGTCTTAGCCATCGCAACCGGCGGTGGAATCGAGAGTGTTTGCTTAGCCAATAATATTGAAATCATAAAGATACCCCGAGGACTTCAGCCGCGTCAAGCCTTGGGATATTCCCTGACGCTTCTCTATTCTTTCATGAGCAGCGTCTTCCTTTCCAGGGATGAATCGACGGCCATCCAGCGGGCCGCTTCAATGCTTCAGCTGAAATCCAGGGAGTACGGAGATGCAAACGGATCTCTTGTTGAGACCGCAAAACGAATAAGTGGACGGCCGGTCATCATTTACTCGTCCGAAAGACTTTTCCCGGCCTCCGTGCGATTGAAAGGCCAAATTTCCGAAAACGCGAAACTGCTTGCCTTCTGCAACACATTCCCGGAAATGAATCATAATGAAATAGTAGGCTGGGATAGTGTTACAAAAGGAACCGGGTTTCCGGTCCTCTATTTGCGAGACCGCAACGATCATCCGCAGGTTCATCGTCGTTTTGAAATCTGCGCGGACATTCTTAGGAAAAAAACGGATCTTTTTGAATTTTGGGCGGAAGGCGAGACGCTCTTTGAAAAATTTATTTTTCTAATTTTCCTTGGCGATTGGCTTAGTTACTACATGACCCTCGACCGGCGGTACGACCCCACTCCTGTAGATATTATCGTTGAACTCAAGAACAAGCTGTCCAAATAATCGCAAAAATAAAGCCGAAAACGGTTAGGTATTCGGCTTTGTCGTAATACACGATTGGATTGTTATTAAAGTTTCTTCACGGCAGCTAATGCCGCATCAAAATTCACCTGCTGTTCTATAGCAGGTACATACTCGACATAGCGGACAATATCATCCTTGTCGACAACAACGATACCACGTGCCAAAACCTGCCATTCTTTGATCAAATAGCCGTAATTCATGCCGAAGGATTTCTCCGCATAGTCGGACACCATTTTTACTTTGGCATCGCCAGCCAGCTGCATTTTGCAGAAACGCCCCTGTGCGGGTGGCAAGTCAACGCTAATTTGAACGATGACCACATCGTCACTCAATTTTTCGGCCTCTTGATTAAAACGCATCGCCTGCATTTCACAAACACCAGTGTCCAGGGAAGGGGCAATGCTAAAGATTCTGATTTTACCGGCGGTGCTGGCCAGAGTTTGAATCGTCGCTTGACCAAATGCCGTCCGGACTGTAAAATCGAGAGCCTTTTCACCGATTTTCACTTCTTTTCCAAGCCATGTCAATGGCATACTCCTGTGGGTCAGCCCACTTCTTTCATTCATAATTCTAAGTCCTTTTGAGGTAATATTGAATTGAAAGAATTTATGATCTCAACGTGGCAACCAAAACTAATTCGGTATTCAACGCCCTGGAAACTGGGCACGACGTTTTCGTTTCCTCCGCAATTTTTGCAAACGTCGCTTGATCGATTTTGGGCACGACGGCATCACAAATGATCTCAATTTTCGAAATCGTAGGCTTATCATTCACCTTCTCGAAATGCACACGATCTTCAGTTTTTACACTTGTCGGAGTAAATCCGGCTGAGGCTAAGCCATTGGCGAACGCCATAGAAAAACACGCTGCATGGGCTGCGCCGACAAGCTCCTCGGGATTACTGCCTCGGTCTTCTCCGAAGCGTGTGCCAAAAGAATAGGCAATACTTTGCAAAGCACCGCTCTCTGTACTTACAACTCCTTTGCCGCCTTTAAGATCGCCTTTCCATTCTGCTGATGCCTTACGTATAGACATAAAACTCCTTTTTTATAATGACAAATAGGGACTAATATCAATTAAATCGAGATTAGAGCAGACTATGATCGCTCAAGCCATCTAATTTCTATATTTCTTCAAATACGCAATTTCACTTTTCATTTCCCTGAATAAATACGGCTGAATGGCCTGGGCGAGTGGCAAAAATTTCCGTTCTGTCTCGGCAACATAACGTAAAATTTTCGACTTATTATTCGAAAGCCGCAGGGACCGCAGATTATCCAAGCGATCACAAAGTTTTATAATTTTTACATCGTCCGGTGAATTTAAGATATTCTCAAAATATATTTTTTTGTAATTCTGAAGCGAAGTATCCTTTGTCAAAATCTTCACCATATCGGACACGGTTTCATTGAAATTATTCCTCAATTCTTTCCACGATACATCGCAATCTTCGACGACATCATGAAGCAACGCCGAGCAAACCAGATCACTTTTCATCATCGCCAATTCATTCATAAGAATATTAGAAATGCGCAGCGGGTGGACAATGTAAGGCGTTCCTTCATCACGCGTCTGACCTTGATGGGCCAGACTCGCAAAATCAAGAGCCTTCCGAATGGTGGCGGCCTCCTTCTTTGAAAACTTGTAACGCGACACATAAGAAAAAAAACGCTTTTCAATAAACTCCACATCGCTGAATTTATCGAAAAGATCTTCCTCTCTTCGTGTGGTCGCTTGCGCTTTTACTGCACGCGACATTTCCCTCCTCGCTTTGGAACCGTAAGACCTTTATAATTGCCGAATCGATTGCCTGCCTTGAAAACCGTCGGATGGAAAATGCCAAAATAAGATATCTTCTTCGCCCACTTTCCAACAAAGGTAAACTTCTTCGCCATTCTCCCTTACGCTGGGGAAATCGATAAGACCATCCTCAATACTCTTAATCAAGATACCGCGTTCATCCATTTCTTTCATCAGACTCACGAGCGTTTGCAATTCATTGGGATGAAATTTTGAACCATTGGGACCTAAGCCGCCGAAATATTCATGCTTATAGATATTATAGTTGATGGCGTCAAGCCGCTTCTTCAGACCTACCAATTCCGTGATCCGATCTCTGAGAGATGCCAAGGACTCCCGCGCTTCTTGAAGCGTAAAGTGTTTCTGGTGCAAATATTCAGGCATTTGATTTTCGTCCGCTTCGCTCACAGGAAAGTATTCCTCACGCCCTATTTATATAGGAGATCGTCTTCTAGAAAGGCCATATTTTTAAAGGCTTAGGGACGAGTTAATTTTTTAATGAATGATCTGGTAACGTCTCGTTTTCATGATGCAAAAGGGAATCAAAAAAGAAATTGGAGTAGTCGTAAAGGACTTTAATCATCTGTTCCCGGGAATTGGGATCAATGTGATTCTTTTCACACCAGGCGATTAAATAATTGTGAAAGTATTTCTCGGCAACGTCTCGGAATTCCGGATTATCAATGTCCGTTTTATTGGAATAAAGTTCAAACATTCACACGTCTCCTTAGTTACGCCAATGTATGATAATTGGTTGGGGAAATCAAGAACTTCGCCTTATTCAAAATATTTTTTTTGTAGCGAATCTAAGACTTTCAAAATTAACGTCCCTTATTGAATTGAAATGAAAAATGAATTATAATTCTACATGAGAGTATACGACCTCCGAAGTGATACCGTGACCAAGCCCGGGCCAGAAATGCGTGCCGCGATGGCGTCTGCCGAGGTGGGCGATGATGTTTTTGGTGAGGATCCCACGGTCAATGAATTGCAAGAGACCGTCGCGCGCCTCTTTGGTCATGAGGATTCTCTCTTTGTCCCAAGTGGCACCATGGGCAATCAGATTGCAATCAAGACGCATACATCACCCGGAAACGAAATCATTTGTGAGGCGGATGCCCATATTTTCAAGTACGAAGCCGGTGCCGCCGGAATGATTTCCGGCGTCATAACAAAGTTGTTGCATGGCGAGCATGGTATTCTCACGGCATCGCAAATCGAAGAGGCCGTAAATTCGACGGACATCCACTCGGCTCCCACAGGCCTTATTGCGCTGGAGAATACTCACAATCGTGCCGGTGGAACCATCCACCCACTTGCGTCCATTGCTGAAATTTCGGCGGTCGCTCGCTCGAAGAGCATCCCGCTTCACCTTGACGGAGCCCGCGTTTTTAATGCGTGCATTGCGGCCGGTATAAAGCCCATGGAATATGGAAAATACTTTGATAGTTTATCTGTTTGCTTCTCAAAAGGATTGGGCGCGCCGGTCGGATCGGCGCTGATTGGCAAGCGTGATTTTATCCAAAAGGCACGCTATTATCGAAAAGCATTTGGCGGGGGCATGCGACAAGCCGGCATTTTGGCGGCAGGAGCTTTATACGCCCTAAGAAATAACTTTGACAAACTCCGCGAAGATCATGATAAAGCTCAAAAACTCGGAGATGTCATTAGGCAATTTACTGATTTTGAAATTGACTCCATTCAAACCAATATCGTTATTTTCAAGATTGTGTCAAAAAAATGGAGCGCTCCAGAATTTGTCGAAATCCTGAAAGAACGTCGTATCTTGGCAATTCCATTTAGCTCCACCAAGGTCCGTTTGGTCACTCATTTAGACTTATCGAATTCGGATATATCGGATGTTATCAATCAGTTTAAATCAATATTTAATTAAGAAGACTTTATTATGGACAAGCACCGCCTCGAACACCAAATTGACAAAATCTTATCCGATCTGAAGACCGTTAGCCCCGAAGTATCCTGCGCCTGCCAATCTACGAAGTCTGAAAAAACAGAATGCGGTTGCCTTGACGCCGTAAAAGAACCGCAATTTGTGGATCGTCTGATTGAGTGCGGTGCATGCCGCATCGCGTCAACCTTGGGCATAAGCCCCTCCCAGGAAAAAGTTGCGCGTATGATTGATCACACTTTGCTAAAACCTGAAGCGACGGCCGAGGAAGTGGATAAACTTTGCGAAGAAGCCCGGACGTATTGTTTTGCTTCCGTCTGCATTAATGCCTGTTGGGTAAAGCGGGCGGCAAAGAATCTCCGTGGAAGCGGAGTCAAGGTGTGTACCGTCGTTGGATTTCCTCTCGGAGCAACCAGTACGCAGGCTAAAGCACTCGAGACACAAACGGCCGTTTCCCATGGAGCGACCGAGATCGATATGGTTATCAATATTGGATGGCTCAAGTCCGGCGACTTTGAATCCGTCAAGCGGGACATCAAGGAAGTCGTGCGATTTGCAGGCCGGCTTATACCCGTAAAAGTCATCATCGAGACATGCCTTCTTACCGACGAAGAAAAAATCAAAGCCTGTGTGCTTGCGAAGGAGGCCGGTGCCGCCTACGTGAAAACATCAACCGGATTTTCAAAGTCCGGAGCAACACCGGCGGACATTGCGCTTATGAGAAAAGTCGTGGGTCAGGAACTTGGTGTCAAGGCCAGCGGCGGCGTTCGAACCTATGACGATGCGATACAAATGATGGAGAGCGGTGCTACACGGCTTGGCGCAAGCGCAAGCATAAAGATCGTACTCGGGAAAACGTCGCCAACAACCGGATATTAAAGTATCGAATTTTTTCAATCGCCGATTTTAACGGTATTTCATTTCGGGAGTATTGATGAGTTTTAAGACAATTGAACGCCACATCTTGGAGATAGAACGTCGGCACCCCGAAGCAACGGGCGAATTATCCGGCCTCCTCTCCGATATTGCGCTTGCCGGAAAAATCATTTCTTCCGAAGTTAATCGAGCCGGACTTGCGTCCATCATTGGCTTGACAGGAGCCGAAAATGTGCACGGCGAAGCGGTAAAAAAACTGGATATTTTTTCTCACGACACGCTTGTCAATGTGATTTCCGGCGGACGTGGAGAAATATACATGCTCGGTTCCGAGGAAATGGAACACCCGCTTAGTTTGAAAGATAACTATCCGGGTGGCAAATATATTGTTAATTTTGATCCGTTGGATGGCTCTTCCAACATCGATGCCAACGTAAGCGTAGGAACTATTTTTTCGATATTGAGAAAATATCCGAAATCCAATATCAGTGAACAGGACATGTGCAAACAGCGCGGCATCATGCAGGTGGCGGCGGGCTACATTATTTACGGTTCGAGCACAATGTTCGTATATACTGCAGGACACGGGGTACACGGCTTTACACTCGATCCAGGGCTTGGGGAATTTATCCTCTCTCACGAAGACATAAAGACGCCGGAGCAAGGTAAAATTTATTCCATCAATGAAGGAAATTCCTGCAAATGGGATCTGGGCATAACAGGTTACATTGATTACCTCAAAGAAGATTGCTCTTCAGATGGACGCCCCTATTCCTCCCGCTATATTGGCTCGCTTGTAGCCGATTTTCACCGCAATCTTTTGTACGGTGGGATTTTTCTTTACCCATCCGACAGAAAGAGTCCCCACGGCAAATTGCGCCTCCTTTACGAGGCCAATCCCTTGGCCATGATAATTGAAAATGCGGACGGAATGGCTTCAGACGGGCATCGGCGAATCTTAGATATCGAGCCTCTTGAACTCCATCAGAGAGTGCCCTTGATCATAGGAAGTAGAAAAGACGTCGAAGTAGCATGTGCCTTTGTTCAAGGAAAACGATGAAACCACTTTACTTGACTGTTCTTTGTTGCGATGGCAGACCCCAAGTTGCATTCGCAAAAAATCTTCTTTACCTTAGACCATGATCGACAGCTCCACCGAGGCGTTACATTCCTTCATTACTCCGGCTCAGCGTTACTATTCTTATAATCACTATATACAATCGCGCTTTGGCGAACGTATCCATCGCATCACGATAGACGCCGGATTCACTTGCCCCAATCGGGACGGCACCGTCGCATCAGGAGGTTGCACCTACTGCAATAACGATGGCTTCAGCCCGGCCTCTCAAAACTATAGAGCAAAAATATATCTCAAACCCTCTACGCCGGTTGGTACACAAATCGAAAATCAACTGCCATCAATGATCAAACGATTTAAGACAGAGAAGTTTTTTGCGTATTTTCAAGCCTACAGTAATACCTACGCTCCGGTTGCCGAGTTGGAAAAACTGTATTCCGAGGCGCTTTCGCACCCTAACGTGACGGGACTCGTCATTGGTACCAGGCCCGATTGCGTGGACGAAGAAAAGCTCGCTCTTCTTGAGAATTTTGCGAAATCATGCTACGTCAGCGTGGAATACGGGTGTGAATCGATCTACGACAAAACTTTGACATGGGTCAACCGTGGTCACAATTATCAATGTTTTGTGGATACTGTACATAAAACCGCGGGACGAAACATAGACGTTGGATGTCATGTTATACTTGGATTTCCAACCGAGACGAGAAGCGAGATGCTGGCCATGCCTCTTGCGCTCAATGCATTGCCGCTTCAATTCATAAAAATCCATAACCTCCATATCGTGGAGAATACGGCTATGGCCTTCCAGTTTCAAAAGACACCGTTCCCCATCTTAGACCGCGAAGACTACATTGAACTCGTGGTGGATTTTATCGAACGCTTATCCCCTCGCATTTGCATTCAGAGGCTTTACGGGGACGCACCCAAAAACATGCTCATTGCCCCAAAATGGCTTACGGATGGAAATTCAATGAACGCGATGATCAACGAGCGACTCATTGCGCGAGATACGTACCAAGGCCGTGTTTCTGAAAGCGCCGAAATCTTAGTGTAGCCTTGAGCAGACTCAATCGGCGCAACGATTGTATTTTCGCATTATTGACGCGATACATTGAGGAATATTTAACCGGGGAGCAAAATGCTTACACAAAAAAGAATTGAGCAGCTTTCGAAAATGGGTAGTAAAGACTACTACATGACGAGTCTTTACTTAAATATTGCGCAGTCAAAAAATGGCGAATTCAAGATCGTCTTAAAGGATTTGCTCAAGGAACGGCGTCTCGGCCTAGAACACATGAAAATTCAAAAACAGCTTTCACGCGAGCAGTCCCAATCGCTCGAACAGGATTTCATAAAAATAGAAAATTTTCTTCTCCGCGACTACGTGCACCGGGACGCATCCAAAGGAGTTGCCATTTTTTCGTGCAGCGCGTCCCAATTCTGGGAGTTTCTTGATCTGCCGCAATCCGTCCCCAATTATCTCAACGCCGACTTCGATCCCTCGATTCGAACCCTGAGTGAACTGCTCTCCGACCATCGTCATTACGCGGTCGCTCTTATTGATCAAACCAAGGCCAAAATTATCGATGTTAATCTTGGCGTCATCAAAGAACACGGTTCCTTTGAAAATCCGACGATGACTAAGGGCAAGTCGTCTTCCAAAGAAGGTGACAAGGAGCGCCATGAGGAACGTGCGCAGACGGATTCCACAAGTAAGCACTTTAAGCATGTCGCCCTAGAACTTGAAAAATTGTACGACCACTCGGATCTGATGTGGATCGTGCTTGGTGGACGCAAAAACTATATTTCTCAATTTGAAAGCATGCTCTCGGGACCTCTCCGCAAAAAATTGATTGGGCACGTCGTCGTTGCACCCGATACCAAACTGGAAGACGTGTTGGTCAAAACAAATTCACTGGCCAAACGCGCGGAGGCAAAACACGAAAAAGACATTATCGATCAATTGAGAGGCGAATCCAGTCATGGGGGAAAAGGTGTTTTTGGCCTCCAGCCTACTCTGCACGCACTCCGTAAAGGCGGCGTAGAGACCTTGGTCGTGACCAAAGGGTTTTCAGCTGAAGGATTTATCTGCCACAAATGTCTTTTTATTG
>JANNSF010000237.1:0-5200 GCA_031402315.1 bacterium
CAACATTGTGGAACGTGTGATAAGCCATAGTAATCGCTTCCGCAAAACGTTTGGCTTCATCGTAGACGCCCCGTGGCCCGACCGGATTGACGTTGCCCCAATACTCCTCGTGTTGGGGATTAATAAGCGGATCACCATACACTTCAGAAGTCGAAGCCAGTAAAAATCCGGCGCCTTTGGCTTTTGCCAATCCCAGTGCCTTATGGGTTCCGAGCGATCCGACTTTGAGGGTCTGAATAGGGAGTTCCAAATAGTCGATAGGGCTGGCCGGCGACGCAAAATGAAAAATAAAGTCCACCGGTCCGTCAACATAAAGATAATTTGTAACGTCGTATTGAATGAATAAAAATTTCGGATCGCGAATATGGGCTATATTATCGGTTGATCCCGTGATAAGATTGTCGATTGCAATCACTTCATGGCCTTCTGCGAGAAGCCTTTCGCATAAGTGGCTCCCCAAAAATCCGGCACCACCAGTTACAACAATTCTCATGCCCACTCCTTCATTAGGTTGCCCATCAGATAAGGCCTGACGGGTATTTTCAATTTATTTCTTAAGCCATTTTTCAAATAGTTTCGACTGCGCATCGCTGGCGCTAGGAAGTTTGGAAATACGATACGTCACTGAATTTTCGGAATAGGTCAGTGTTATCTCCCGCAATTTCTGGGCCCGGGAGATGGTGAGCCTAACCGGCTCTCCGATTGGCGTATCTCCAATGCGTGCGTTTATACCGGCGCGATTGACACGATAGCCGTTGACCGCCAGTATTTCGTCGTTCACGTTGAGTCCAGCCTCGTAGGCTGGCGAATTTTTGGTAACAAAACGCACCATCATTTGATCCGAGAGTTCCATTCCGAGAAAAGGGAGTTTGCTTTTCGACTGTTGGAAATCGAGTCCTATTTCTTTTAGATACTCAGCATAAGGCAATTCTTCGCGACCGGAAATGTATTTAGTGAAAAATGTGTCCAATTTTCTCCCCGCAATCGCTTCAATCGACTTTTGCAGTTCCGCCGGTGTGAATCCGCGTTTTTGTTTGCGGTAGTACTCTTTCCACAAATATTTCATTACGTCGTTTAGATTTTTTTCGCCTTTGGTTTCACGCATTATTTCCACATCCAGCAGTAGGCCGAGCATCGCACCTTTTGTATAATACGAGACCGACGCATTGGCCGAATTTTCATCCGGGTTATAATACTTAATCCATGCGTCTCGGCTTGCCTCCTCGGCGCTGCGCACAAGTCGCCCCGGTGAATTTTGCAGTTCCTGGATATTATTCTCCAAACGCGTAAAATATTCGGTATCGGTCAGGAAGCCGGCGCGTCGTGTGATAAGATCATCGTAATACGCCGTGACGCCTTCCGAAAACCAGAGCAGATTTGTATAGTTTTCTTCCAGATAATTGAAAGGTCCGAGTTCAAAGGGTCGGATACGTTTGACATTCCAAACATGAAAGTGTTCATGAGCAACTAAGGCTAGAAAGTTCTTGTAACGTGCTTCATCGCTGAAAGCCCAACTGTCTACTCCAAGTGTCGTGGAATTCAAATGTTCAAGGCCGCCGGACACTCCGGGGAGCGCATGAATAATAAAGAGGTATTTTTGATAGGGTACCTCTCCGACAACCGAAGCCGATGTCTCGATAATAGTCTTCATGTCGGACGCCATCTTTACCGTGTCGAAATTACCGTAGCCAAATAAAGCGACCTCATGGGGCTTATCCAGGGCCATGAAAGAAAAAACCTGATGATTGCCTAATTCAATAGGCGAATCGGCCAATTCGTCATAGTTTTCGGCCGAATAAATATTGTCCTTTTCATGCTTGAGCGCGGTCGAAATGGTTTTCCATTCCTTATAAAGATTTATGGTGATGCGGCTTGCAAGTTGAGGTTGCTCCTTAACGAACATAAAAATCGAAGTGCCATTGATGTAGCCGTGGTCGCGGTCCAGAAAACTGGTTCGTACCGTAAGTTCAAATGCATACACGTCGTACGAAATCAGGATGGCATCCGAATTAAGTGAATACACGCGCCAAATCGTCTTGGTAATTTTCTCCGTTCGCAAAAGCGCTCCGGCGACGTCTCTCGCGGCAAAATTTTCGACGTTTTTCGCAAATTCGCGAACCTTATAGGAACCGGGCGCCCAAACCGGCATCGCGATGTCGACATAGTCCTTGCGAATGCCACGGACGGTCATATTCACATTGAAATAATGGGTATGCGGTTTTTCCATTGAAAGCGTATACTCCAGTGGAACAATAGCGGCCATAGGGTGAACTCCTTGCGTTAGTAGAACGAGGAAGAGAATCCATCGAATCATGAGGTTGTCCTTACTCAATATATTTAAGAGTTAAATTTCTTTTCGTAATCGGCCGACCGGGATGGACAACATTTCGCGATATTTAGTTACGGTGCGGCGGGCTACCGGATTGCCGTTGTCGGTCATACGTTTCGCTAATTCCTCATCGCTCAAGGGATCTTTCTTGTTTTCTTCATCAATGATTTTCTTAAGTGCCGCCTTGAGTTGTCGTGTTGAAATGTCTTCACCATCGCTATTGGTCATGGCTGCGGAGAAAAAATATTTTAATTCATAAACGCCGAATTCGGTTTGAATGTATTTTCCATTGGTCGCACGGCTGATCGTGGAAATGTCCATATTAATCCGGGTGGCAATATCTTCCAGCTTCATGGGTTTTATGTGGGCCGGGCCCTTGTCAAAGAATTCTTTTTGCAATTCTACAAGCGTTGAAATGGTGCGAAAAATGGTATCGCGTCGACGGTAAAGCGAGTTAATGAGCCATTTGGCCGCTTCAAGCTTATTTTTTACAAATTCTTTGGTATCTTTTTCCTTTGAATTCTTACTCAGCAGCAATTGACGGTACATGTTATTAATACGAAGATTGGGGATATCGCCATTGTTTAAAACAATTTCGTATTTATCATTTATTTTCTTAACCGTTGCATCCGGTGTGATATAATTCTGTTCTTGTTGGATAAATCCTTCGCCGGGTTTTGGATTTAACTTGAGAATGATTGCGAGGGCCGACTTGATATCATCCATGGTGATTTGAAGCTGCTTAGAAACCTTTTCATATCGACGGTTTATGAAGTCCTCATAGGATTCATGAATAATTCGAAGGCACAACCTGGTTGTGAGCTCGTAGTAATTGGCCGTTTCGTCCAGTCGTTCCAGCTGAATCGTTATGCATTCACGCAGGGTTCGTGAGGCGATGCCGGCGGGTTCAAAAGTCTGAATGACCTTCAATACTTTTTCGATCTGGCTCACTTCGGACTGAACTCTCTCCGCGATCGGTGGAAGAGGGTCAATGAAGGCAGCCTGCTTTCGGGATTTGGGCAATGGTGGCAATTCTTCAATCCCCGCCGATTCAAAGTTGGCGGCCGCCTCCGAAAAAGTCTGCAGATCGGAAACTTCCGGACCCTCTTCGAACATGAGGTATCCGTCGTCGTTCAAACTATAGATCAGGTATTCACCAATTTCCTTTTCAGCCTCGCTTAATGGTGCCCAGCGTAGCTGTTCCAATAGCATGTCGGTAAGTGAGATCCGATTAGGCTGAATCCATTCCTGTTCATCGTCTTCGCCCTGCCCGCGCGGTGTCTTGGGCTGATATTGCTGATCATCATTAAGGATTTTTTGCCAATCGACTTCGGACTCGTCGCTTGCTTCCTTTTCTTTTTCTTGCTCGATTATTTTTTCTTCCGGAATTTCCTTTTCATCTTCTTTTTCCTGTTTCAATAGGAGTTCTTCTTCTTCCTCCAAGATTTCTTCAAGTTCCTCGGATTCTTCAAGAAGTGGATTTTGTTCAAGTTCCTGTTTAAGACGCTGTTCCAGCGCGGTAATGGGGAGTTGCAGGAGGCTTGACAGGAGGACCTGCTGCGGCGTCAGCTTCATTTGCTGACTGAGAATTTGTTTCATCTGAGACATTAGTCGCGCAGTTTAAATTTGTCGCCAAGATAGAGTTTTCTGGCTTCGGGATCTTCCGCCAAAAACTCAGCCGTTCCGCTCTTCAATACATTACCGTCAAAAAGCAAATAGGCCCGGTTCACGATCGCCAGTGTTTCGTGTACATTGTGATCCGTGATGAGGATGCCGATCCCACGTGATTGCAGACCGCGAATAATGTTCTGAATATCTTCGACGGCAATCGGATCAATTCCCGCAAAGGGCTCGTCGAGGAGGAGAAAGCGCGGATTGGTGACGAGCGCGCGGGCAATCTCCGTTCGTCGCCTTTCACCGCCCGAGAGCGAATACCCCTTATTTTTTCGAATAGCTGTAATGTGCATATCCTCTAAGAGCTGCTCAAGCCTTTCCTTGCGCTCCGATCGTGCCATTTTCATATGCTCCAGAATCGCCATGATATTGTCTTCGACGGAAAGTTTTCTGAATATGGAAGCTTCTTGCGCCAGATAGCCAATTCCCGACTGGGCGCGTCGGTACATCGCGTAGTGGGTTATATTTTTTTGGTCCAAAAATATTTTTCCGGCGTTGGGCTGAATCATACCGGTGATCATATAAAACGTGGTCGTTTTGCCGGCGCCATTAGGGCCAAGCAGACCGACGATCTCACCTTGCGTCAACTGTATATCCACACCCCGAACGACCGTACGCCTTCCGTAACGCTTAATGAGTCCTTCGGCGCGGAGCGTCTGACGAATTTCTTCGTGATGATCGATGTAGTCGGGTATCGGTAAATCGTTTTCCATATTACTCTTTTGGTGTAAAACCTTTTGGATAGTAGGTTCCCTCGGTCACTCCGGTTATTTCAAATCGCTGCAATTTAGTTTTGCCCAGAAAATATAGCGTCATATTGGGGCCACTGATTTCATTGGCCCCCTCCTGATTATCCATGTAATAAAGATTATACGCATTGCCTTTGGCGACCATGGTTTCCAGCTTCCGATTCATGAGGTTCATCACAATATTTTTTGCGCGAAGTGAATTGTATTTTTTTTCCGTCGAATCCGCCGGCGTTTCCGCGGAGGCATGGCCTTCGACGCGAATCGTCTTGGCTTCATTGTTTTCAAACTCCACCCGCATCGAATCGCCGACCATGCGGCTTTTCTCGTACGTCGCGATTGGCGATTGGTGTAAAAGCAGAACTTCTTTTTTTGTGAAATATTCACCGCGTTGCGAGTGCGTGACGAGTTTGTCCCGGATGAATACGACGCTGTCCTTGGCCACCGCGCG
>JANNSF010000238.1:0-12659 GCA_031402315.1 bacterium
GTTGACAATACGACGCCTGCGATAATGAAGACGAACATCGTGCGTGTCAGTCCCTTGTCGAGAAGACGCAGGATTTTATCCACCGGCTTTTCGAGGAATGACAAAAAGTTTATCAAATGAACACGCCCTATAAAACGTTCCGTCACGATGGGAAGAAATTCAATATAGAGAACGCTCATATAAATCATGACACAAATGCCGACCTCAAAGAGCGCCGAGGTGCCATTCCACATGACGAGCGGATGCCAGATATAGTAATAGCGCCCGATGTCAACGCAGACGCCCAACGCAACAAAGGTGTAGCCCAGCATTGCGGTAAGAAGAGCGGGGCGAATGACCGCGTGATAATGTTCGCGGTGCATAATATGCCCGAGCGCAGCGGTTGTAAATCCTCCCGCGGCCAGCGCGACACCGGCGGCTACATCCACGCCGATCCAGAGGCCCCAAGGATATTGATTATTGAGGTTGGTCACAGCGCCCATGCCGAATAGAAATCGGCCGGCGAGAAAGGTGAGACCATTCAAGGTCAGGATTATTAATACAAATACACCCGGTGTGAAAAATTTATGTGTGAGGGGTGCGGGCTTCATGGCGGTATTCATATTGCTATTCCGGTTCGTCATTCTTTTTCATGAGCCACATGATTCCTCCGAGAAGCGCATAGAGTGAAGCGGGCGGAACAAAATAGGCAAAAATTCCATGCTGAATGGATTCTGAAACGCCGGGCGCCGGATTTTTTCCCAGTGTTGGGAAACCGAGTTCACTGAAATCGCGGTTACCAATATAAAGCCAAGAAGTGCCACCGACTTCGGTCTCGCCGAAAATGTGATCTTTGTAACGCTCGGGATGCTTGCGGATGCGCTCGCGCGCAAGATTGATTAATTCCGTTCGTGGCGCGTACGTGAGCGCTTCCACCGGGCAATTGGAGACGCAGGCCGGATTTTTTCCTTCCCGTGTACGGGCGATACAAAAGTCACATTTTAGGATATCGGGACGGAGCGCATCAAAATACTCAAAGGCAGGAATTTGGAAGGGACATGCGACCATACAATAGCGGCAACCGATGCACTTATCCGTGTCCCAGATCACTGATCCGTTTTCTTCTTTTGAAAAGGCGCCGACGATACATGCCGAAACGCACGCCGGATGATCGCAATGCATGCATTGCACTTTGACATCCACGGCCGGTATGTTTTTTTCAAGGTCGAAAAATTCATTGACGACCGTGAGTCCTTTTTCATCGGGTCTTCGTTTTGAATCAAATACCGATCGGTCTTCGTATTTTTCCGATGGCTCTGTTGGAATATCATGAGCGATTTTGCAAGCCCATTCGCATTGACGGCATCCGATGCACACAGTTGTATCTACGAGGACGCCCATTCGGTCGGGGGATAGGATATTTCGCGTACCTGCATGAAGTGTTTTTGAAAATAATCCACCAGTTAAGGCACTCAAGGTACCTGCGGCTTTGAGGAAAACTCGTCGGTTGAGTTTTTGCATAGTGGGATGCGATCTATTTCAAATGAACATTGTTAAGTTCTTCTGCCATATTAAGATTAGGTCACTGTAGGGTCATTCGCAATGACGCCTGTCAGACATGAATGAAATTTCTAACATTTATCTCAATTGCCCCGGAATATCATATTTAGCCGATAACGAATTATCTTCACATTCGTTAACTCCTTTAATCATAATTGCTTTGGAACTGATTATCCTCATCCCACCTGAACATTTTTTCCAGTCAACGTCATCGTTGGACATCAAACACAAAATTGTTGTGTAAATTGAATTTATAGGGCCCAAAGCGGATTCCATTCGTATCTAATTGTGACAACGATCAGGCTGGAGGCTGACGCATGTCGTTACATTACAATAATAAATAGTTTAGATTAGAAATGACGACAAAAAGGATGGAAGGCATTATGAATTGGCGTGAAGAATACAAAAGAAAATGTGTGAAAGCGGAGGAAGCTGTACTCTCGATTAAGCCGGGGGATCGTGTTTTTACGAGCGGGAATGCGGCCACGTCGTATGTTCTTCTCAATGCCTTAGCCGGCCGCAAAAACGAACTAACTGATGTTGAAGTGTCTCACGTGTTGCTTCTGGGCGATGATCCATTGTCCAAACCGGAAATGGCCGGACACTTTCGTCATAATTCTCTTTTTGTAGGACCGGCCGATCGGGATGCGGTCAATGACGGACGCGCCGATTATATACCGGTTTTCTTGTATGAAATACCGCGGCTTTTTTCCAGCGGGGAAAAGAAACTCGATGTGGCCATCATTCAAACGTCCATGCCCGATGATCATGGATTCATGAGTCTTGGTGTAGAGACGCTCGCCACGATGGCCGCGATCAAGGCCGCGAAAATTGTCCTGGCGCAGGTCAATGAAAAAATGCCGCGCACACTCGGCGACTGTTTTGTTCATGTATCCAAAGTTCATCGTCTGGTCGAAGTCCATGAAGATCTTCCGGAATTACCGCCATCCAAAATCACCGATACGGAAAAGCGCATTGGACAGTATGTAGCGCAGCTCGTGGATAATGGATGCACACTGCAGCTTGGAATCGGTGGTATCCCCGATGCCGTGCTGGCGTCTCTGGCCGACAAACGGGATTTAGGTATTCATACCGAGATGGTATCGGACGGGATTATTCAGGCCGTGGAGTCGGGGATCGTAAATGGAGCAAAAAAAACGTTACATCCCGGAAAAGTTATTGGAACTTTTGCATTAGGCTCACGCCATCTCTACGATTACATTGATAATAATCCGATGTTTGAATTCCGCCCTTCTGACTACACCAATGATCCTTTCATTATTTCGCGCAATGATAATATGGTTGCCGTTAATTCGGCTATCGAAGTCGATATCAGCGGTCAAATTTGTGCCGATTCAATCGGGACCAAAATATTTTCCGGCTTCGGAGGACAGGTGGACTTTATTCGAGGCGCGGCCTACTCCAAGGGGGGTAAACCAATCATTGCTCTTCCGTCGACCGCACAGGGTGGAAAAACGACACGCATCGTGCCGGTCCTCAAGGAAGGAGCGGGCGTCGTAACAACCCGTGCAGATGTCCATTATGTCGTGACGGAATTCGGGATTGCGTACTTGCATGGAAAAAATCTTCGGGAACGTGCCGAAGCACTAATTTCTATCGCGCATCCCGATTTTAGAGAGGAGTTATTAAAAGTGGCGCATGAACGCTTCAAATACACTTCACTTATTCGATAGAGAAGAATAATGGATAAACTATAAAGGTGAATATATGAGTACGATAGAATCTTTATTACGCGAACACGCATTCCTATCCACGTTTCCGGATTATCTGATTCCGGTTCTTGCCGGATGCACATCGCAGGTAAAATTTGAATCCGGAGATGTTATTTTTCATGAGAGCGAAAGCGCCGGCCACATGTATCTCATTCGTGGGGGAAAGGTCTCTCTGGAAATTAATATGGTAGGGCGAGGCCAGATGGTTATTGATACCTTAGAAGCGGGTGATGTGCTGGGGTGGTCTTGGCTGGTTCCTCCGTACCACTGGCATTTTGGCGCGAGGGCGATCGAACCGACGATGGCCCTTCGTCTCGATGCAGAATCGCTTCGCGACAAATGCGAAAAAAATCATGAATTTGGATATGAATTCATGAAACGCTTCATCACGGTATTCTACTCTAGAATTCAGGCGACGCGCCTTCAGATACTTGACCTGCATGGGCCCACGGCGGAATGGTAACGGGCTCTTTCATAGAAAGCCGCCGATCGTATTGTTTTTTTATCAGGAGAAGAAAATATGAAAACAAGACCTAAACCATTTGTATTTCCGGAATTCTGCAAGGGGTGTGGCCGATGTATCGACGCGTGCCCCAAAGGATGTATCACGCTTGGAAAGGATGTTCATCCGGTGAGCGGTATGATACCGGTGGTTCTCGAATTGGACCAGTGCAACGGCTGCGGTCTTTGCATTAGCGCCTGCCCGGAGCCGTTTGGCTTGCGTGCTCAGGAAACCGAAGAAAATTTTGAACTGATGGATCCCGCTAAATTGAACGGAAGTCGGCCGACGACCGCTCCTGTTCCGGTCGAAATTCCCGGGCGGCAGATACCTTTACCGGCAAGAGAGCTTATGGTTATCAAAGGAACTTACGCGTCTGCAATAGGTGCATTGCTGGCCGGGTGCCGTCATTTTTACGGGTATCCAATTACACCATCGACAGAGGGTTCTGAGCTAATGGCCAAATTATTGCCGGAATTGCACGGTGTGTTTTTGCAGGCCGTCAGCGAAGTTGCGGCGGTTAATTACCTGTATGGATGCAGTGGGGCGGGACTACCTTGCATGACGTTCACGTCCTCGCCGGGATTCAGTCTCATGCTTGAAGGCATTTCCTATATGATCGGCGCGGAACTTCCTGCCGTATTTGTCAATGTCATGCGCGGCGGGCCGGGACTTGGTAATATCGGGCCCGAACAGGCCGATATCAAACTAGTCTGCCGCGGTCTTGGACATGGCAATACACACGCTATTGTACTGGCTCCGTCGTCGCCGCAGGAAATGCTTGATCTGACCATGCTTGCGTTTGAACTGACTTTCAAATACCGCAATCCCGTGATTGTCGTTGGCGATGGATACATGGGCCAGATGACCGGGAAAGTAAAACTGCCGGATCATATGGTACAACCCGGAATGCCATCGTGGGCCGTCTCCGGCGATGACCATCACCGCGGTAATCTCATAAGCTCGATCTATCTCAACGATCAGGATCTCGAGCAGCAGAACATTAAGCTCAATCGAAAGTACCGTGAAATCTCGCAATCGGAGCAGCGCGCGGATCTTTTCAAATGTGGTGATGCGCGCACCCTGGTCATTGCGGCCAATACGCCGGCCCGCATGGCGAAAGGGGCCGTTCAGGCTTTACGAAAAGAAGGCGTCAAAGTCGGACTGTTTCGGCCTATCACGTTGTGGCCCTTTCCAATTGACTTGCTAAGACCGTTGTTGCATCAGGTTCATCAAATTGTATGTGTTGAGGCGGGAAACGGTCAGCTGGAAGATGAATTGCGCCTCGCGCTCAGCAAAGCCGATATCCCCATGCCGGCTATTGAAAGCGTGAGACACTTCGGCGGTGTCCTACCGCAACAGCAAGAAATTATGGACAAAATATTGTCAATGGAAGAGGTGATCGCATGAAAACAAGTGTGTTTTATGAAAACTTTGAACGGCATGCTCATGGTGAAGGACTGAAGGGTCACTCGACGCACTATTGCGCAGGATGCGGACATGGCCTTGCTCACAAATTTTTGGCGGAATCGATAGACGAACTTGGAATTCAAGATCGCACGATCGCGATTTCGCCCGTAGGTTGTGCCGTATTCATGTATTACTATCTTGATGTTGGTAATTCTCAGGCGGCACACGGCCGCGCACCGGCGGTTGCGCTGGCACATAAGCTTGCTAATCCTGAATCCATCGTCATTAGTTACCAAGGTGATGGAGATCTGGCATCGATCGGTCTTGCGGAGATCATGCAGGCGGCACAATTAGGAATTCCAATAACCGTTCTTTTTGTAAATAATGCGATTTATGGTATGACGGGAGGGCAGATGGCGCCGACAACTCTGATGGGCCAGAAGACCGCCACATCGCCAACCGGAAGAAATATTTTCATGGGTCAACCGCTCAAGATGGCTGAAGTACTTGCACAGGTGGATGGACCCGTATATATCGAGCGGGTCGCACTGTATGACAGTCAACAACGCACACGCGCTAAGAAAGCGATCAAGAAAGCCATTCAACTGCAGATCGATGGGCGGGGTTTTTCGTTTGTTGAAATTCTCTCTGAATGCCCGACTCATCTCAAATTGACGCCGTTCGAAGCCGAGGCTTGGGTGAAGAATGAAATGACCAAAGTTTTCCCTCTGGGCGTGATCAAAGATGTGGCGCGTGAACCATGGTTCAAGCTAGAGAAGCCTGACTTTGATCCGAACCACTTGCTCGATAAGATTGGCGCCACCGATGAAAGGGCGGATCAATTCTGCGCGCATTTTCCAAGCCATCTGGCGCCGCATGACGTATCGCTAAAATTTGCCGGCTCCGGAGGCGATGGAGCTCAGACGGCCGCGATGCTGATTGCCCGTGCGGGTATCAACGAGGGATTCGACGCAACACACATTCCAAGTTACGGCCCGGAATCGCGCGGAGGTACATCTTATGCGGATGTGCACATTGCCGAATCGGAAGTTCTTTCACCGGCCTCTCCAAATCCAAATATCCTGATTGCGTTTAATGCTCCGAGTTTGCTCAAATTCGGTCCGACCGTAGCGGCGCGTGGGATCATTATCTACGACAGTTCAGTGATCACAAGCCCGCCTTCGTTTAATCATGAATCGCGTATGTTCGGCGTTCCTTTCACGCAGATCGCTAAGGACATTGGCAAAGTCATGGTTAAAAATATCGTTGCACTTGGCGCACTTCAGGCGGCAACGGAAATATTCCCGAAACAAACGTTTCTGACGGCGATTCGTCAGGCGCTCAAGGATAAATGTGCGATGATTCCGCTGAATGAAGAGGCATTCGAATGGGGGATCCGTGCATTTAATGGTGAATACGCATGGCCGGATGACCCGGTAGTATAGTGGCGAACTAAAAAAGGAGGGTTGTATGACTTATTCCAAGGTATTAATCGCCGTTGACACGAGTGAATTTTCGATGAAGGCCGCGAAAAAAGGATTGGAACTTGCACGTCAACTAAGCGCTGAGGCCGCGCTACTGTTTATTATTGATAAGTCAAAAGCCGTCGGCAATATGGAAGCCGGCATACTTCCTGAACAGGCCCTGATTGTCCTAAAAAAAGAGGCGCAAAAAACTCTGGATGAATTGATCTCACAATATGGGGACAAAGAAACGTTACAGTTTATGCCGGAAGGATATCCAACAGACGATATTCTCAAGACGGCGGAGGTTTGGGGCGCGGACATTTTGGTCGTAGGAACACACGGCAGAACAGGTCTAAAACATCTGTTGATGGGCAGCATCGCCGAAGAGATCGTAAGACGCTCCACGATACCCGTAATGGTGTGCCGGTAGCCGCATTGCTTACACGTAGGTCGTAGGAGCCGGAAAGGGGAGGCTACGAGGAAACTGGATTCTTATAGTCGTATATGGACGGGACTGATCTTGCTGCCGGACGCCATCCGGCAATCGAATATTTAACCCGAGCGAAATCTCCAAGGACAGGTGTTTCCGAAAATTGAATACAGCAAATCACGCCAATGCTCTGCCTTTTCCCATTACTTCACTAGAAGCAAACGTCGGGTTATGTGTTCACCCGACATAGAGATTCGGTAGAAATAGGTGCCTGAAGAAACACGTGATCCTTGATCATTATCGCCACCCCACAGTTTTGTGATGATTTGATTGGTCACGGCTGATTCGTTTTCGGTAAGCGTCCGGACGAGCTGGCCAATCGAATTGTAGATGTGAATCGAAAACGATCCATTTTCAATGGCCTTAAATTGAATGGAGGCGGAAGGATTAGCCGGATTGGGAAAGTTTTTTATATCCCTAAACGGCAGTTCGATCGACTTTTGATTGACATAGTAAACCAATTTAAGTGCGTCCGGTATTCCATATCCGATCTTATTGTCGGGGTTGTTTGCACGACTCGATGTCTTTAGAATGGTGGAGTATAATTTTTGGGCCGACCATGTCGGATGTGCTTCCAGAGCCAGCGCCGCGATGCCCGCAACAAGGGGGGTCGAGACAGAGGTTCCAGAATTGAATTGGTATCCGTTTCCCGATGTATCATTGCTATTGACCGTGAAAATATTATGCCCAAGCGCAGCAAGATCGGGTTTTTTTCTGCCGTCGTAAGTCGGGCCTCGTGAAGAAGAATTTGCAACACCGCTATCGCTGTTGGTGTAGCCCACAGCAATCATCTTTTTTCCGTCGGAAGGCGTTCCGATGTGACCATCGGGACCGTCGTTCCCGGCGGAATTAAAAACCAGCATACCCTTATCGAAGGCGATATTCGTTGCGAGGGTAGTAATGGCCGTCTTTCCATCAAGTTCACGGTACACGTAATCGAAATCCTCACCAAAGGATACAGAGCTTGAAACAATATCTACGCTTTGTTCCTCAAACCACTCAAGAGCAGCCACATAGTTATCCTCACTTCCCAGCGCGAGGCCATCGTCTTTCCATACTCGTGCCAGTAAATAGTCGGCGCCATAGGCGGTCCCGATCATCGATCCATCATCCTTTGCGGCAATACAAGAAAGAACTATCGTCCCATGACTGTATTGATTTTTTGGATTTTGAGATCGTTCGCTGACATCGCCGTCAAGCTGAACAAAATCGGAGTCGCCGACTACGTGAATATTTGTAAACGCTTTGTGATCGAGATTAAAGCCGGTATCAATCATTCCGATTCTGACGCCTTTTCCCGTAAAACCCGCCTGATGTGCCGCGATGGCATTGATCATTGCATTTTGTTTTCTTGAACTGCCATAGCCTAGGTCAATGGCCTGTTCTGCAGGCGAATGGGTTAAGATATCTGCCTTGCCGATTTTAACGGGTTGAATGAATTTGACAAACGAGAGTTTTTCGATTTTTGATTTTTGTTCCGCGGTCAATTCGGCAGACACAGCATTGAGCCAACGTGAGCTTGTTAGAATCGAAAGTTTTTCGGCTTCTAGTTTTTTAATGTAAGTCGGGGAGACCGGATAATCCTTATCGTCGGTTATATTTTTCGAATTGCGAAATCGTTTTTCCAACCGCCGTTCATCAAGAACTAAACGAGTCGATGACTCCGGTTTGTCCGTCAGAAAGATCCAGTATTTTTGAGTTTCTTGGGAGTAGAGAACAGGGAGACTAAAAATGAATAATGAAAGAAACGTTCGAATTGACATTCATAAACCTTGTCATTAGCGTTCAATAGGGTTACTAATGATCTTGGATACGCAGTATTGGAATTTTAGTTCATTTACAAAGAGAATAAATCTGTTCGTCCGTTAAAACGATCGTTGCTTTTTTAGCCGCCTCAAATATTTTTTTCACCAATTCGTCACGGGGTTCAATTTTTCTTTTCTTAAGCCAAAAAATCACATTGGATTCGCCGCTGAGTGGACCAACTTCTACGCGCTGCTCGAGCCCAAAGAGACTTGCAGGGACACTGGAATAGACACGATCAACGAGATCCATATCGCCCATATTGAGAGATTTCAAAATAGCTGCGGCATGCACGCCGGTACCCGTTCGAAAAGCGTCTTGCCCGAAAACCGGATAGTTAATGGGAATTGCAATTCCGGTATAGTCTGAAACTTTTTTGCAATATAAAGGCAATTTGCTCAGATCGTTGGTGATCCAATTCTTAAGTTTCAGATTGACCATGAGCTGATCCATTTGGACGTTTCCAACCCTTTCACCAACACCGATACCGGTCCCGTGAACGCGATGGGCACCCGCCATGAGCGCGGCGATCGCATTGGCGACGGCAAGTCCTCGGTCGTTGTGTCCGTGCCAATCGATAGCCACGTTTTCGCCGGACTCCTTCACAATCTCCTTCATAAATAGTACGAGGCGCGTTGTGCCCTCAGGCGTAGCATTGCCTACTGTATCCGAAAGGCAGACACGTCTGGCGCCTGCATGAATGGCGGCGCTATACATTTTCCGGATATCGTCAGGATGAGCGCGCGTCGTGTCTTCGGTGACATACATCACATCAAGATTATTCTTGACCGCATACGAAACGGCGTCGTCCGTAAACTTCAGCAATTGATCAATCGACCAGCCTTCCGCGTACTGACGAATCGGACTTGAGCCAAGGAACGTGCAGGCCTGAATCGAAATACCCGCTTTTTGCGAAGCCTCAATAATTGGATCGATGTCAGCCTTCAAAGTTCGGGCGGCGCAATTAGGCTTGATATTCCATTTATTTTTAACGATTTCTTTAGCGAGTGCAATTACATGATCAAGCACATGTTTGCCGGCGCCGGGAAGTCCGATATCGACGGCATGAATTCCAAGCTCCTCCATGAGAGCGAGAATCTCTATTTTTTGTTCGAGGGTGGGTGTTTTTACAGAAGGGGACTGGAGGCCGTCGCGCAATGTCTCGTCGTTGAGTTCAAATGGCTGCCCGGGCTTTTCTTGAGCCAGAGTTTCTTCATTCCAATCGTGAATCAGCGTATTTAAATCCATGATAGCCTGATCCTCTAAAAAACGACTTCGTAGATCTCGACCGGAATGGCTTTTCCCTTGACGGTGATGGTATCAAGCTTCGTGGCGTTGATTTTGCCTTCCAGTTTTTCATAGGTTGCACGGCTAATGATAATTTTGCCGCCCTTGGCGTGTCCCTGTAAGCGGGATGCCAGATTAACATTGTCTCCGATGGCCGTATATTCCATACGCTGATCAGAGCCGATATTGCCCACAACCACGAATCCTGTATTGATGCCTATACCAACCTGAATCGGAGGCTTTCCAAGGCCCTCCTGTTCCTTGTTAAATTCGACCACGGCTTTTTGCATTTCAATCGAAGCATTCACGGCATTGATCGCATCGTCGGGCGTACTGGCCGGAGCGCCGAAGAGCGCCATAACGGAATCGCCGATGAATTTATCGAGCGTTCCGCCGTAACGGAAGATAATCTCAATCATGCGTGTGAAGTATCGGTTAAGTATTTCAACCATCGCTTCGGGGCTCATATTCTCCGAGAGGGTTGTAAAGCCGCGAACGTCGGAAAAAATCAAAGTAACTTCTCTTTTTTCGGGCGCAAATCGCACGCCACCCTCATTGTCCATGATTTTTTCGGCAATCTGTTTTGATACATAGCGTTCAAGGGCCGATTTCAAATGTTCTTTGCGACGGCGCTCTTCCGCAAGTTTGGCGTTTTCGATCGAAATGGCCGCGTGATTGGCAAAGGCTTCGAGCAAATCCACTTCGCTTTTTGAAAATACGTTGGTCATGACGTTGGAACCGACGTAGATGACGCCGATAACTTTCTGATCCTTATTGCGCATAGGCGTGCAGATCACGGAGCGAATGTGATGCGAGATGATACTGGCGCCACTCTGGAAACGGTCGTCGCTGCTGGCGTCGGACGTGAGAACGCTTTCGTTGGTTTCAGCGACCTTTTTTGCAATTGTCATACTAAACGTCGCGCCGGAAGACTTTGCTTCATCGTCCTGCATTTTACGGGAGATGCGCGGAACCAATTGTCCGGTTTCGTCATTGAGCATGATAAAGCCGCAATCGGCGTTCATAACCTTGAGCGCAAGATCCAAAATAGTCTTTAGTAATTCTTCCTCGACCAGAATGTGATTAATGACTTTTCCAATTTCGTAAAGCACGTGCAGCTTTTGCTGCGATTTTTCGGATTCTTTGACCTGCAATATCAACAACTGAATGGTATGATCCAGTTCCAGGAACTGCGTGGTCAATTGACTGCGGTCTGCGGAGCCGGTGAGGACGGCATTTTTCAGGTTTTGAATGGTCTCGTGAATTTTTTCAGAAGAAATGGGCGCGGAATAACCGGTATCCACTGATTTTTTTGGCGGCGCAGAAACCTGATCCTTTGAGTAAAAAAGGCTTTTATCAAATTCAACCGTCGCGTTGTCTTGAATTATGAAAACAAGGTTCACGGAGCCGAAATTGATATGGTCCTTGTTTTTGATTTCCGTCGTGCCGGTAAGACGAACGGTGTTCACGAAAGTGCCATTGGTACTACCTAGATCGGTGATGTAGAATTGGCTACCTTTGCGGTTTATTTTTGCATGCTTTCCGGAGATCATAACATTCGAAATGAGAATATCATTTTCCGGTCGTCTTCCGATCACCATCTCATCCTTTTCCAGGCGAAATTTAGATCCGACGGCGTTGTTTTCGATCAGTACGAGTGAGGCCACAGTTTTTCTACTTCTTGTTAGATTTTTTTACTTCGTCGTAAAGAGGCGTCCAGGTTGGATTTCCGTATTCAGATTTATCCAGTTCAAAATTCTTATTAAGCTGAAAGGCTTTTTGAAAAGCAGCTTTTGCTTCGTCGTTTCGTTTTTTAAGAGCGTATATAAAGCCCAAATATTTATACGCCTCCACTTTATCGCTCGTGCCTAAGTCGGTTTTTAAGACCGCTTGTTCAAGAAAATTGATCGACGTCTCGTAATCCCTTTTGGCATAGGCTTCTTTACCGCTTTTTGCAAGTTCCGATCCTTTGGCATTACGGAGTGCAAATTGTGTGGCTGCCGCCACATAGTCGGGTGTCCACGCGGGATGGCCATTTTCAGCGGGGTCGAGCTCAAAGGACGAATTGGCATCAAAGGCCTTCAGAAAAAATTTCGTCGCTTCGGCATGATTGTTCTGAATGGCCATAATAAAACCCAGAAATTTATAAGCGTTGGCCAATTTGGAATCACGAAGAGCTGAGGCCGCTTGTGTAAAGGACATTCGGGCAGTCTCATATTCACGCGCCTTATAGGCTGTGATTCCTTTTTCGAAAACTTCATCCGCATTGAAAGCCGGTTTTACATTTTTATCCGTTTTTACGTTCTGCTTGTCATCGGGTTTCGTCACGGTGGTCGTCGATCCGCCACAGGCTACAAAGAGTAAACAAAGGAGGGCTAGGAATTGTTTCATTTAAAATCCTGTTGTAATGTAACCGTCTGTCCTGCGGTTAC
>JANNSF010000239.1:0-1846 GCA_031402315.1 bacterium
TCACAACGGCGCGGAATCGTATTACGCCGCAAGAGGATTCCGTGGCCGGCTCAGGCTATAGTCTTTCAGAAAACTATTTTGAATCCTATCACAACTCACGAACTCCATGGAAAATTCACAATGAATGACGTCAGACAACAGCTAATTCTTGCAGAGCAAAAAGCAAAAACATTGTTCCAGACGGTAGAAAATAAAGGGCTAATAGTTTCCGGTAAATCTGAGAAAGAGCTTTGCGAGGAAATAGTACAGATAGCCAAAGTTGATTTTGGGACGGAAACTCATTCGGGTAAGAAAATTGTAAGAACGGGCATCAATACATTACAACCCTATATCGCCGATGCGCCTGATCTGATTATTCAAGACGGCGACCTATTGTTTTTCGATTTTCATCCTGTTTTCGGGGGTTGGGAGGCCGACCTCGGGAGAACCTATGTTTTAGGTAATGACCCTTTAAAACAAAAGATAAAAAAGGATGTCGAAACGGCTTGGCACGAAGGTAACGCCTGGTATGGAAAGCAAAATACACTTACAGGCGCGCAATTTTTCAATTATGCCACCGACCTTGCAAAACGCTATGGGTACGAATTTGGAAACGCTATTGCGGGGCACATTATCGGCAAATTCCCTCACGAACAGCCCGACGATCCTAATGACTTGTGCCTGGATGTTCACCCCGATAATCATAAGGACATACTACAATTAGACAAATTCGGAAAAAAACGCCATTGGATTTTGGAACTTCATTTTGTTGATCGTGAAAATAAAATCGGTGCTTTTTTTGAGCAATTGCTGACGAAAGAATAGCGGTTCAAAATGAGCCACTTACCTAATTGCCATCGACAGGTACTGAGTAGAGTCCCCTGTTTACGGGCATCCTGCAAGCAAATTTTGGAATCAATGGCGACCGAATATTGATTTTGGATTTATACCAATTCTGAACTCTCCCGAAATTGTCTAATGTCCTTTACAATCTGCGCCACAATATTCGGAGTCGCCGTGGTAATTTCCGGCGTAACTTGGCGCCCAATCCCAAAATCCGCTCCATGAATTCCGTAGATGATTATGGCAGGCAATGTGCAATTCATGGTTTTCGAAAACTCGATGGCTTCGCCGACGTGAAGCGCATGGATAGAGTAGTTAAAAAATCCCGAGTTTATCGTTTCCGGACTGGCTTCAAATCGGCAAACCGTTCCGGGCAATCCATCCGCACAAACCGCGTCGATCACGATTGCGAGCGACGCATTTTGCCATAGATCGGTAAGCGATATCCCCTCTCCGATATATTTATATACGCGAACGCCTCTCAGATCATGGGCCGCGATCGCATCCGCAATGAGGAAACCAATCCCGTCGTCGGTTGTGAAACGATTCCCCAAACCTATCACCTCGATATCACAATGCTCCGCTCGATTAAAATAGTGACGTTTCATACAGAACATCCGGTATTTAATCTACAGCACTTTGTGAGCGGTGTTATTAAACGCTTAGCTCAACATTATGCTATTACTAAAACACCGTTGTAAGGTAGTGAATAATTAAGCCCTGCGTAAGGACGCCGGTCAGTTTTCATATTGATAATAGTCAAATCTAGAGCGGAAATTGTCTTTATGTAACTCGCATAATAACAAGCACTTCAGTACTTGTGGCAGAAATATGTGTAAAATCCTGAATTTGGTTCCAGAGTTTGTAAATACATAGGCTGAAAATATTTATGCAAAATGCGATCGGGTTTATTATAATGTATCATGATTTGAGATACTGGACCATCATGTCACGCTGCGCAACCTTAGATTGGCACATTTAAAACAGAGAAGAAGACCCCCTATGAATATTTTGCCACCGGATT
>JANNSF010000240.1:0-2632 GCA_031402315.1 bacterium
GCGATAGAGGGCGATGGGGCGTTTATGATGCGTATGGGCAATACCGCAACCAATGCCTACTACAGTCCCGACAATTTGCTCCACGTGCTTCTGGATAATAATGTTCATGATTCCACGGGAGGCCAAGCAACCGTATCGCACATGATCAATTTTATTGATCTCGCGGCATCCGTCGGTTATAAACACGCGATCTACGCTCATACTCTGGATGAATTCGAAGCGGCGATCAAAGAATGGAAGAAAAATGGGGGATTGACTTTCCTTTATATCAAAATGTCCAAAGGTTCTCCGCCGGAACTCGGTCGACCCAAAGTGAAGCCATTCGAGGTCAAAGAGCGGCTTATGGAATTTGTGAAGTTGTAAGATTGTCTCAGCCTTCGAATACAAACATATTTTCAAATTTCCAAAATACTCTAAATCCATGATCAAAAAAGCAGTTATCGTAGCGGCAGGAATGTCCAGCAGGCTTTATCCACTGACTTTGGAAAAGCCAAAAGGCTTACTTCATGTTGGCCATCGACCCATGCTGGGCCGTTCGATTGAAATCTTAAAGAAAAACGGTATTGAGGATATTGCTGTCGTCTTAGGGTACAAACGCGAGATGATCCAAGAGGCCTTAGGAGATTCCATCCGCTACATTGCCAACCCCTTTTATCAGCAATGCAATAATATGGGCTCGCTTTGGTTTGCGAAGGCGTTCGTCGGAAATGAGCCATTTGCCTATCTTCACGGCGATATCGTTTATGATGAATCCATTCTGGCCGACACGTTGAAGCATGCCAATGAAAATTCCAATACCATGGAACTCGTCACCGATTTTACGCATACCAATGAAGAGGCGATGAAAGTTCGGGTCACCAGCGAAAATGTTCTAATCGAGTCCAATAAGGAAATTCCTCTGCACGAGGCCAAAGGCGAGTGGACAGGTATTGCATACATAAAGAATGTCAAGGCGACGTTTGAGTATATCGAGCGGATTTTGTTTGGCGAAGGGCTAAATTTCTACGATACCCATGCGTTTACGAAAATGGCGAAAGATGGCCATAAGATATTTTGCAGCCCCACAGGCCCAAAGCCTTGGCTCGAAATCGATTTTTTAGAGGATTATGAACGCGCAAAAGAACTTTTTCGATGAGCAAGTTTAATTATCATAATCCGGTTAGGATTACGTTTGGTTCGGAGACTTTAAACAGTCTTCCCGATTTTGTAGGAAAACGAAAAGCGTTATTCGTCACAACGCCGGGTTTTATTAAGCGCGGTATCTTGGAGCGTGTTCGATCGATTTCAGATAATATTGTACACGTGGTCGACTCCATTCCGGCCAATCCCACGTTTACAGCGCTTCGTGAAATCTATGAAGAAATATGGAAAAAGGATTTTGACGTAATCGTTGCACTGGGTGGAGGAAGCGTGATTGACGGAGCCAAAGTATTATCCGTCTATGACTCCACACGCCGATTTGATCTGGTCGATGGAATTATTCGCGGAACGCGAGAAAAAAAGGACTACAAACTTATACCAATCATCGCTATTCCGACGACGGCAGGAACCGGAAGTGAATTGACACCGTGGGCCACAGTTTGGGACATGGACGAAAAGAAAAAGTATTCCTTACACTTACCGGATCTATGGGCTGAGCGATGCATTGCGGATCCGATCCTGACTTTGAGTCTGCCAAAAGATATTACGATTCAAACGTCCCTTGATGCATTGTCTCAAGCGCTTGAGGCGATATGGAATAAAAATGCAAATCCTATTTCAACAAGTTATGCGATCACTGCTGCGCGAGAAATTATGCGAACGTTACCGCTTTTGGTCAAGGATCTGAGCAATCCTGAATTGCGAACCCGGCAAATGTGGGGATGTTTGAATACGGGATTGGCTTTTTCCAATACACAGACAGCGGTTGCCCATGCCATTTCCTACTACATTACCGCGCATAAAGGAACGCCTCACGGTATTGCCTGCAGTTACACCTTACCCGACATCATGGACGTTGTGGTAGGTTACGATGAAGGTGTCGATAGGGCGCTTAAAGAAATTTTCGGCTCGTTATCCAGTAGCCCCATGCGCTCCATGCTTGCCCAACTCGGTGTTTCAACAAAAGGAAAGGATTATGGATTGGTCGCTGATGACTTGAATCGTATAAAGGAATCCATGATTGGAAATATTCGAGCGGGCAACAGCATCGTTCCAATGGTTGAACTATTCGATCGGTTAAGCGTCGGGAATGGTCCGTGAATTCACTTGTAAAAAAATCATTTCGCATTCTTCTCGGTCGCTCCAGTGCAGGCATCCTGAGTGTGGCATTCATGATTTACTTTGCTTACGAATTTTCCAAAGTTATTTTTGCCTTAATCGCACTCTATGAAGTGGCTGTAACTTTTGCTAAGACCATTGGCGACGTGGGTCTGCATTTTCGAATGATGCGTGATGCGCCTCCTCTGCTCTATGAAAATCGTCAGGAGGAAGCCATGAGAACGGTTATATGGCCTGCAGCCTTTACGCGCTTTTGTGTGGCCTTGGTGACCGCCATTCTATTTCTTTCTATTTGTCTTCTGATGCAAAGTGATTTGCAGACGTCTTTTCCTGATCTGGATATTCGTTTTATCATTACAATCTGTACCTTCCA
>JANNSF010000241.1:0-3581 GCA_031402315.1 bacterium
AAGAAATAATTCAAAAAGATAAAGAATCGCTGAAAACGATGCTGATTGTCGACTTACCCGGCCCGGAGTCCGTAGCATTTGGTGCGGCGATGGCCGACACCGTTGAGCCTATTGTAACGTTTGACAATTGGCCGCATCCCCGTGGCGTCGTGGCTTCTGATCAGACGCTTGGCGCCTTGCTGTATCATGCGGATAGGGTCCAGAGGGACGCTCATTCTCGCCCCACCAATGCTCCGGCGGCCTTTATTCTGGATAGCAATCGGCTCGGCGACTATTCCGACGAGAATAATCTTTTCGACAATCGTTACGTGGCAAAGCTTCCAACAGCCGATCATCTAAAAGCACTTGGAATTAGCAGGATTCTTTACGTGACTCCAAATGGAGACGTTGAGAAAGAACTGGACGATATCAACGATGATTTTGTGAGCTATCGTGAAGCAGCCCTTGGAGTGGCCATGCTTCCGGCCACAAATTTCGTTGAAACATCAACTTCAGCCGTGGCCGTGGCCAAGGATACAAGCTTTCTTGCCGCCGTAAAAGAATTCAAACAATTGGCCAAGGACAGCGTCAACACATCCTCTCAAAAATCACAAAAAAATGTGCCGCCAGACCAACCGGTTTATCACTATGGTGGAGGTCCATCGCTGTGGCCACTTTTCTTTTGGCATTACGGCGCTTCGTCCGGCGCTACATTTCCGATGGGCAATCGAGTTCCCAGTACAAATGGAGTGCGTCGCCCCGATTATAAGGCAGAGCGGAGGCCAACGATTTTTTCAAGCCAGAATATCGGCGGTGCAAGCGGCGTGGGCAAGCAAAAGCCAACAGGATTTGGTCGCGTTTCTACAAATGTTTCATCATCGGGGCAAGTCCGAAGTGTTTCGTCATCCTCCAATCGGAAAACAACCAGCGGGCATTCTTATAGGAGCAGTTCGGGCAGTTCGTCCTCTTCGGGAAGTTCATCGTATAGTGGTAAGGTTTCATCCGGCCGCTCGGGATCGTATGGTCGGAGCAGCAGTAGTTATTCTTCCTAATTCTAAAATTATTCAAAGGAACAACGGATGAATCGTCGTGGATTTTTATCAAAATTGAATCTGTTTAAGGAAGAGCCCGGAGAAATGCTGTTTTATGGGGTGCAGGTTGTGGTCAATACAGGTTCTGACGACCACATGCGATCAAAAATTCATAATGTGATCAATGCCCCGATGAAGGAAGAGACGCCACATGAAAAGAAGGCGTTCTATAAAAAAATAGTTAGTCTGATCCTGGAACAAGAACCCTTTTTTGAATATGGGCATTGGGATTACCTTACAAATGCAGCGGATGCAAAAGCGGAATTTAATGATTGGGTACAGGAAATTGAAGGGAGCCTTGCGTCCGAAGCCGAGGAAACCGGAGAGGCGATCGACGAGCAATTTCGGATGAGCAGCGATAAGCAATACGTTGTTCTGTCCATGGCGTTCTTACTTGAGAACAATGATTCACATTCCAATTTTTTTGAAATGATCGACTTGCCGGAGAGTGAATACTTTATTCGTGATACATGGCCCAAACTCTTGAAGGCCATTGGCTATATTGATTTTGAATTTGCACTCGCGGACGCTGTTTTCATAATGCCCGGCAATGAAAAGGACGGATTTTCATTTGAAGACCTGCACTCAGAAGGTTGGGAATATCTAAAACCGATTTCTTGAGTGTCACGCGTAGGATTCACCAAGAATAGCCACCGCGCCCAATAACGAATCGAAATCACCCTTTTCAAAAAAGTCATCCGCGCCAAAAAATTGGCAACGGTGCTTAAAAACCGGAATCGCGTATTGTGAGAACATCAAAATATGAATGTCCGAAAATTTTCGCTTGATATCCCGAAGCACTTCAATGCCGCTTCCATCCGGCATTTTAATGTCCAAAATGACAAGATCCGGATGCAATAGAGTAATACGTTCTATTGCATCCCTGACCGTACCGGCCTGCCCCACAATGTCTACCGGTTTTTTAAGACCCATTAGGATTTCAGTAAGACGTTCCCGAATCAATTCCGAATCGTCTGCAATGAATACCTTCATACGTACTCCCTTGGCTTCGATGTGACCCTAAAGCGACCGCCGCATGGCTTTGGACGCCAAAAAAACGGCTATCAACAATATCCCTATAAAAACAAATGTCATATTAACTCATGGTCTGTTCTAACTGAGTCAATATACGAAATCGAGATAGGGTTTGTCTGTAGGTAAATTGCTACTTTTTTTGTAGGTAATTTACCTACAAGACAAATACAAATGATTGATTTTTATGAACTTATCGATTTATGGGAATCGCAGATTTAAGGGGCCTAATAGGGAATATTTTACAATTTGGCCTTATTTATTCGATGAGATTGGCTTTGACAGCATAGATTGTGATTTCCGCGTTTGTTTTCAAGTTTAACTTCTCCATAATTCTGTCGCGCATGACATTGACTGTTTTAGGGCTGATTTTGAGCTGATCGCCGATTTCCTTGGGGGAAATGCCGCGAGCAATCAGCAACATCACTTCGTATTCACGATCCGCTAACTCTTTGTGACGAGGCCCGCTCCAGTCATTGGCCATGTGGTTGGCGACCGACGGTGTAATGTATCTGCCCCCTTGCCATATTTTTGTAATTGCCATGATGAGTTCCTGCGATGCCGTGTCTTTGGTCAAATAACCGGAGGCACCGGACTTTATAGCGCGACTTGCATACTGCTCTTCAGGGTACATCGAGACAATCAATACCTGAGTCCTTGGAGAATCGGCTTTGATTATTTTTAAAGTTTCAAGGCCCTTGATCCCGGGTAAGGACAAATCGAGAAGGATAATATCGTAGTCATTTTCACGATGTTTGGCGATAGCCTCTTCGCCCGATGAAGCTTCGTGGATGATGAACCGATCATCAAATTCCAGCAGGGTATCCTTGAGGCCTTTCCGGACAACCCCGTGATCGTCGGTAATAAGAATTTTTCGAATCATGAGTAAGCCTCGCTTAAAGGTATAGAAACATGAACCGTTGTTCCTTTGTTTTCCTCACCGGAGATTTCAAGCATACCGTGGAGTTGACGCACCCGCTCCTTCATTCCGATCAAGCCGAGTGAATTCGGATTATCCAATTTTGCTTTTGTAATGCCCTTGCCGTTGTCCCGAATAATCATGTGCGTCGATCCTTCTTCTCCGTACAATTCCACAATAACTTCTGTCGCGTTGGAATGGCGAATGATGTTGGTTAACGTCTCCTGAAAAATTCGGAAAAACGTTGTGGACTGGTGTTTGCTTGGTTCCATTTTATCCTGTGCCAAATAACACACGCATCGGATCTCAGTTCGTTTTTGAAATTCCTGCGCCTGCCATTCGATGGCCGCCGACAAACCAAGGTCGTCGAGAAGCCTGCCAAAGACGTAGTCGTAAGCGGTCAGGGTCACAAAGCGCCCGCCTGCGGCCTTTTTGTCGAGGAAACGTTTTTGCAGCGGCATCATAAGCGGATCATGGATTGAAGATCCCGGGCATTCAAGCGGGAGCACAAGATTTCCACAGTTTCCGACTGACCGGGAAGAACCAGCGCCGGGCAGATC
>JANNSF010000242.1:0-31259 GCA_031402315.1 bacterium
GACTCCCTGAACGCTCCAGATCACCGAAAAAGTTGGACACGGTTAGTTTGTCTAGTGGACGATAATAAATTGCGTATTCGCGCTGTAACTCCTCTCCAACCGCATTGGGTGGAATGTTCCAAGAACGGTCATTATCCGGCAAATTGACCCTATCGGCCTCCTGAAACAGACTGTCTTTGTGCCTCCATTTTGCTTGTACGTCAATCTCGCCTAACCCCTTGATTTTTGCTTTTGCGATGTCCATTTGAAGTGAATAGGCCTTCCCGGCGAAACTCTTCTGAGAATAGGTATTATTGTCAAAGTCGCTTAAAGCCACTTCGGATTTCAGTTTAAGAAACGAGAATGGTCGAATTTCCAATACGAAGTCCCCGAGTTGCTCTTGGGATGGTAATTTTAACGAAACAATGGGCAAGAAAGACCCGTTGCCTTTTCCAACGAATATGAATTCACCAATCGTATTGCCTTGCGCATAATCTCCGCGACCAATCCCAACATCGCTGAAACGAACATTGTAGTCACCAATACTATCCGTCCCTACGAATACAAAAACCGACTCCATAGATGCAACGGTAAGGCGATAAGCGCCTCGTGTGGATTTTTGAGCACCACTTATGAATATACCATTCTGTTTAATACTCTTGTCATCAATGTGTTTTAGAGAATCCTGCAAAGAACGGTCCACCATAATGTTTAAAGGAGTATTCTTATCATCCGCTTCCTTTAAATAGGATGCGCCGATCCTAAGCTTCCCATCAAACCATGATTTCTTTATGTAGGAAAAGCCGGAAGTTCGGCTAAATAGTTCCGAAACGTATTGAAAGTCAACCAGCAAGCGTTGTTCGGATGATACCTGGCGTTTCGGTGTGAATGTAATTTGACCGGCATTATAGTTGATGGTATAGTCATTATTTTCTCCCCGCCGAAGCAATACTCCGTTGAGCCACATTTTCTCGCTTCCGGAGACTACGATGATTCCCCGCTCTCCGTTCTTGCCCAAAAGTTCGTAAGGACCCTGAATCCCGTCCTGAATGGTCAGCCTCTGTGATTGGTACAAACCCTTTGGATTGCCATAACTTGCGCCTACAGATAAATCACTTGTAGTTAGCTCAGCTTGAAGACCTTGAAGCTTTCGGCTCACGTTCGAAAATTCAGTACCATCATAATTAAACTCAATGTCTCCGAGAGCGGATCTGAACGAATTACCCTTTTTAACTTGAATATATACCTTATCAATTTCTTGCAGACTCTCAGTATTTCCATCCGGCTGGATCGGCGTATTTTCATCGGATAGAGAGGCTTCAATCGTCACGTCGTCGGAAATAGTGCCGGATATCTGCACGTTAAGTCCGGAATTTAGAGCTGTATTTTGATTGCTACCGACGGTTATGCCCCTGGAAATGACACCGTAGCCGGTCATCTCGCGCGCGATATCTGTTGAATTTTCATTTACAAATTTATTTATCATCCTATGCGAATCGTCCACTTGTGAACCTAAAATGAAGGATCCAACACCTGTATAGCGCGGCTGAACAAATGAGAATACCATGTATGTGCCAATAATTGAGTCCGGTTCCGCCAGTGAGAAATTAAATACCACCTCGCCACGCAAGTAATTGAGGCTATAGTCTTTATTTGGGCGCAAAATCGTGTTACCCCACTTCAACTGCTCGCTTTCAAAAACAATAAACTGATCCGAAAAAGCGTAGGTTGAATCTTTTTGAGGAGCTGTAAAAAAGGCTTTTCGGGAGAGCTGATTATGAAAAGGCAAATTTGGGCTTAAAAAATCGCTGCGCCTTGGGATACTATCTTCTTGCGCCCGAATTGAAGACGTGAGCACAAGCAGAAAAATGAGCGCCTTCATATCGGCATTTTCAAAATGACAATGGTCCCTTTTTCAGCATCGAGGATGTACAGTCGGTCGTTTACGATCACAATCCTTCTTGGATTTATGAATTCATATTCGGAAGAGACTTTTAACAATCCACCGCTGGAATCAAGAATAACAAGTGCCAATTTTTTTCCATCCATCACATAGAGTCGACCCTGATCGTCAATCGCGACATCGCGGATATCTTTTAAGAACGAGTTTTTTATCTCCAGAACAAGATTGCCAAAATAGTCATATTTCAAGATTCTCTGAGTCTCTGCGATATAAACAAAATTACCTTTCAGCCGGATCGTATTTGGCGACTGAAGCACAGTTTTTGCATTAAATGAAGATTCTACATTGCCCAGGGAATTAACTTTGGCAATTTTTTTAAAGTCATCGTCAATGTAGAAGAGCTCGCCGCGTTGGCTAATCGCGATCGACTTTGGGCGTCCGATCCGACTATTTGAGACGTAGTTCAAATAATCAGCCGGCGCCCGGCCTAGCGAAGAGACCAGTTCCAGTCGTCTATTAAAATGTTGTATTCTTTGGTTATGATAGTCGGCTACATAGATATTGATCCCATCCGCAGATGCGATGTCACCCGGATGATCCAACTGAGTCATTTCCCAGCCTTTGCCTCCATAGTGAGTCTTTATCTGACCCTGCGCATCCAAAAGGTAGACCATTTGCGACTGCAGGTCCGAGACAAACCAATCATTGAACATCGTCACGCAGAGTCCTTCAGGTTTCTCGATTTCGGAGGGAAGTCTAACTTCTCGTTCAATTTCTTGGGCTGAACCGTGACACACGCAAAGGACAAATATTAGCAATTGTATATTGAAATTTTTCATGAATTAAATATATTCCGCACGTTTAGTTTCATTTGTACAACATAAAAAAGGAGGCTTCCTTGTTCAAGGTGAAATTCCCTTATCTCGGCACGATGGCCATGGTCTCATTTCTTGTCCTTGTCAATTCCTGCTCTCAACAAAAATCCAATGCGGAGGCTGTAGCGGGTGCTACAAGCGCTTCGCTTGGCCCAGTTCAGAAAAAGAAAATCATCGGTGACGTTGCCATTCTCGAAACCGAAATGGGCAATATAGTTGTTCGTTTCTTTGAAAAGGATGCTCCCAAGCACGCCGCCAACTTCAAAAAGCTGGTGAAAGATGGTTTTTACAACGGAACAACCTTTCATCGTGTAATACCCGAATTCATGGTCCAGGGTGGCGATCCTAATTCCAAAGATGCGGACCCCAACAACGACGGTATGGGCGGTCCCGGTTATACAATTCCAGCTGAAATTAAACGTATTCATAAGCGAGGTGTTCTATCGGCTGCTCGACAGGGTGACCAGGTGAATCCTAAGAAGGAATCCAGCGGCAGTCAATTCTATATCGTGCAAAAAGGGCCGTGGACGGTAGACCAACTGCACCAAATCGAAGCCAGCATTAAACAACAGGGAAAGCCCGGCTTTTTCTTCACCAGTGAACAAGTGGATGTCTATACGACGATCGGGGGAACTCCTTTCCTCGACAATGAGTATACGGTCTATGGTGAGGTTGTAACCGGAATGGACGTGGTCGATAAAATTGCCGCCGTTCAACGCAATAATAGGGATCGGCCTTTGACCGACGTGAAGATCAAAAAGGCAACCCTCGAAACAATGGAAATCGAAGAATAATCAATTGCCAAAGCCGTCATGTCGCGTGGCGGCTTCTATTCTTGGAGATACTTTACTAATTCGGATACGATCCTATCTTGCGGTATTGTCGTGTCAAACCATTTGATACGATTATCTTTGCGGAACCAGGTCAGTTGACGTTTTGCGTAGTTGCGTGACTCTTGCTTAAATAGTCGGAGCATATCTATATAAGACAAGTTGCCTTTCAAATACTCTGTCATTTGACGATAGCCCAGACTTTGCATGGACGAAAGATTTTCTTGATAGCCCATTTCTAATAATCCCTTTGTTTCCTCCAAAACGCCCTCTGCTATCATTTTGTCAATGCGCATTTCGATTCTAGCATAGAGAATCGCGCGATCGCACCGCAGGCCAACGAAGACAGGCTCAAATGTCAAATCTGGCTTCACATTTACTAAGTCGGACTTTCGAATCCCCGTCAATTCATAGATCTCTAAAGCACGCTCAATCCGCATATAGTCATTATTACTGATCATGCGAGCCGAGACGGGATCAATAACAGATAGGCGATCATGCAAATGCTGAATTCCAAATTGTTCCAAATCGACTTTTAACGCACGTCGAATATCCTCGTCCTTTGGAACGGCAATAAAGCCGTCAAGCGCAGCACGAATGTACAACCCCGAACCGCCGACAATAATTACCTTCTTGCCTTTTGAGAACATTGTCTCGATGCATGCCCGTGCTTCTTCACCAAAAACGCCTGCACTGTAGTTTGCATCCGGACTAATATGATCAATGAAATGATGATGGACTATTGACCGTTGTTCGACGGTTGGCTTTGCGGTGCAAATGTCCATGTAGCGATAGACCTGCCTGGAGTCGGCGGAGATAATTTCAGAATCATAATTTTTTGCCAATTCGACCGCCAAATCGGTTTTCCCAACAGCGGTCGGCCCGACGAGGACTAAAACTCTTTTCACACTAAATTCGCATGAATCGTTTGTCCAATTCCTCAAGCGAAAGTTGTATAATGATAGGACGACCGTGTGGGCAAACGTAAGGAAACTTTGTTGCAAAGAGCTGGTCGATAAGCCCGTTCATTTCCTCTACGGTCAGCGGATCACCCGATTTCACGGCAGATTTGCACGCAAATGACTTTGCCAGGTTATCCCGTGGATCCATAGCCTCGGACTCGTGGTCTTTGTATTCGCGCAGTATGTCCAACAAAATTTTCTGCTCATTTCCAAGGCGAACGTCCGCCGGCACTGCCTCAACAGCCATTGTCCTCTTGCCAAATACCTTAACCACAAACCCGAGACGTTCCAAAAGGGGAATAAATTTTTCGATAATTGAAAAGTCTTCATTCGAAAACTCGATGGTTTGAGGGAAAAGCAGTTGCTGTGAGAAAATCGGACTTTGATCAAACGCGTCCAGAGCCTTTTCATAGAGTATACGTTCGTGGGCAACGTGTTGATCGATGAATGCAAGACCGCTTTTTATTTGCGACACGATATACCGATTATGCAGTTGCCACACCATACTGTTGAGATTAATCGAGGACGGCGCAACCAACTGCCTTTGAATAAATTTTTTGGAATCCGGACTCTCCGTCGACACATCACTCCTAAAAAACTCGGTAGTTTTCTCATCGGCACCACTTCGTTCACCTGTCGCGTCAGATTTATACGACGAATAGGTCAGATTTTGGAGACTGTTTTGAGACGGACGAGGTGATTCCAGATTCAAAAGCGACTGCTGTTGCGAAGAATCTACATTCGATGAAGCACCGGACAAGGTCGGGATCATCGCATCGGTTCCCATCGCATCTTTTACGCTGTGGAAGACAACGCGATAAAGTAACTGTTCATCCTTAAACTTAACTTCAGCTTTTGTTGGATGAACGTTTACATCAAATTCAGCCGGATCCATTTCCAAAAACAAAATAAAGAAAGGCTTGTCCCCTCTTGGAATCGAGTGGCCATAGGCCGAAGCGGCCGCAAAGTTTGCGGTGCGATTAACAATTGGACGGCCATTGAGGAACAAGAACTGCTCGCCTTTTGTTTTAAACGAGAAGGACGGCTTGCTAATAAAGCCAAATATTTTTACACCGTATTGTTCCGTGTCAAACGGGAGCGTGTATTGCATGATCTCACGACCCACGACTTTTTCTAAACGACCATAAATATCTGTTTTACGAAGCTGGAATACTTTTTCATCATCGTGCACAAGCGAAAATTCTACGTTGGGGTTCGCGATCGCAAACTTTTTGATGATGCCCGCAATATGTCGAAATTCAGTGCTGTTTGTTTTTAGAAAATTTTTACGGGCAGGAACATTATAAAAAAGATTCTTCACAGAAATCGAAGTCCCGGCAAGTGCAGACTCCTTCGATACATTGGCTACTTTTCCGGCGTGAATCCTGATGTGTGTTGCGGCATCTTGCTCCACCGTCCGTGTTTTCATCTCGATATCGGACACGGATGCTATGCTGGCCAATGCCTCGCCTCGAAACCCAAAACTATGTATGGTTTGCAGATCCTCCCAGTTCGCCAGCTTGCTTGTTGCGTGCCGTTCGAAGCAAAGTACGGCATCCTCTTCCACCATGCCACGACCATTGTCAATAATTTGGATCAGATCCTTCCCACCGGCCCGCACGGCGATAAAAATTTCATCCGCACCGGCATCCAGAGAATTTTCAATCATTTCCTTTACTACCGATGCTGGCCTTTCGACAACTTCACCCGCGGCGATCTTATTGGCAATGTGATCCGGAAGAATTTTAATAATACTTTTCATTTTTTAGCAATATAGTACAGCATTCCAGATCCGCGTTTGAAAACAAATGCGAATAAAAGCGCGATTGGCAAAACCATAGCTATACGTATGAAACTAATTGGAAATTTCCAAATCGCTTTTGCCAGTATACTTTTCTCACTCAGCACCATGTTAAATACGGTATCCAATGGAATCGCATGCTGCTTTATTATTCTCATTCCGCATATATCCATGATCCTGCTTAGCGACTCCGGTGTGAAATGAAACAGGTGTCTTGGCACATCGTAAGCCACCCAATTTTCACCATACAAAAGAGCATCCCAATTTTCACGATTTGGTAAACCAAGAATAAGGTAACCCTTTTCCGTTAGAATATCCTTGATCGCCTTCAACGCAGAAACCGGATCGTGGAGATGTTCCAGGACATGCCACATAGTTATCACGTCAAACGGAGCGACTTGCGTTGCAAGTGAATTTTTATTGATCAAATTAGTTTCTACATCAAGTCCCAGATTCCGCCGGGCGTATTCCGATGCATCCTCCGAAGGCTCCACGCCGGCAACTTGCCAGCCGGCCATTTTCATCGTGCTGAGAAACTCTCCGGTGCCACAGCCCAAATCCAAAAGGCGGCCTACCGGAACCAATCGATTAATCCTATTCTTTTTCCATTCTAAAGAGAAGTAGCGAACCCAAGTGTATATTCGCCCGAATAAAGACGTCCGTCCTGTAGTACTAAGAAAAGGTGTGTAATTTTGGGCATCGTAATACACGCCGATGGTCGCCAGGTCTGGTCTTGGAGATGTCAATGTCAGGTTGCATGTCTTACACGTGTTGACCGAATAGGTTGAAAATTCGTCCGCAAAATCATGGAGTCGATAGAAATTGGACTCGAGACAGATCGGACATTTCGCGTTTTCTAGAATAATTTTTGTAGCGGTCATTGAATTATCTGAAAATCCGGCTTGTCAATAGAATCACGCCAAGAAGAAGAGCGATTGAAAACACATAATTGGCAGTGCTGGAGCCACTGAATTGGACGCTCTGTATTACAACCTCTGACTTAACAAATTTTACGTTTTCAGGCTCACTCTTTTTTGTCCGCCAACATTGGGCATAGATATACATATCGTCCGTCCGCGAAACTTCCATTCTGAAAAATCGGAATTCATGTCCGTCAACATTCTTAACAAGAATATTTTTATCATTTTTTAATGTTGCGTAGGTGCTTTCATTGTACACAATCAGACGTGATGTATTCGCGCAGGACACAATAAACAGAGAGAAACAAACCATGATTTTGAACATACACTTCGCCTTTACTTGGAAAAATATAAAACGAGCGGACCCATAAAAAGTAACATGCTAATAATCAAAACCAAATACATTTGAGTATTATTTTTCAACCGATAAAAGTAAACGAACGCCGACATGAGGACGATCATCGGTGTAATCATTACAAGACCGATTCCCAATCTAAACAGCATTGAGCTTAGCATAACTTCAAAAAATGCCATTGCTTCGCCTAGGATAAGGGCTGCAATACTTACTATGGATGCCCAGCGTGTTATGCGGGTCACCATAAGTCTAAAACGCTCCCGGTCTCCACCGGGCTTCAATAGAACTGTCACTCCAAAACCTTTAACATAAGTTTGATCGCTGTGGCAACCAAGACAGCGATAAAAACTCCCACCGTCAGCGTATTTGACAATTTTAGAGCTAATTTGGACCCAACATAAGATCCTGCCAACACACCAATTATAAGGGTCGACGTGAGTCGCAAGTCCCACTGATCATAAAGAATGTAAACGATAGCACTGGCAAGACCCGTAAATCCAATGATAAAACTACTTGTCGCGGTTGAAACTTTAAGCGGAACTTTTGATAAGATGTTCATCACCGGTACCTGGACTATACCGCCGCCAACACCGAGCATGCCGGAAATGCATCCTGCCGCAAACGAAACGCCAATGCTTTTCTTAAGATTTTCCACTCCATAAAATGTTGGCCCTTTAGGGGTTTCAAATTCGCCGACGAGAACGAACTTTTGTCCATCATCTGAACCGGCAGGCACCCAGGAATCCTGCTTAATTTTGAGTTTATTGAACATGGCATAAATCGCCATTACAATAAGCCCCACAAACAAAATTAGAATTGTCTTTTGGTCTACAAATTGAATGCTGTAGCTACCCAAAAAGGAACCGAGGAGGGTTGTAACTAACAAATAAAAGCCCAATTCAAAGTGGATAAAACCACGCTTGCTAAAAACCGACACCGACATTATCGATGTCGCCACAAGAGAAATCAAGCTTGCACTGATCGCCGTCTTAACCGGAATATCCAGAAAAATAGTAAGGGCCGGCACGATCAAGATTCCACCTCCTAAACCCACCATTGACCCCAAAGCGCCGGCTAAAAGTCCAATTCCTATCACCGCAAGCGTCATTTCGGAGCTGCCAAAATTTTGTGAAACTTTGCCTTGTCCTTGAGTAATCCAAGGGCTTCCTGATAATACCGATCTTCCATCAAGGTGTACTCTACCCTCGCCGATTCATTCCAATAGCGGGAGACAATTTCGATTTCAACATATTTCTTGATGGACTGTTTGGACAATTCAAAATCGCGGGCTTCTTCTCGAATCAAGTCACTCTTCAAATTCTCAATGCGGCTCACGAATTCCGAACTGTATTGATGCTCGATCGAACGACTTTTTAGGAGATTCAGACTTTTTTCCGACTCGGAGTGAAAAACGAACTTCCGTTGTCCGAGATAGGATTTAAATTCAGACATTAGTTTTTCATCGGCCGTAAAATTGCTATCAATGCGTGCATTTTTGGCCCTATACCTTGTTGCAAAATCAAAAATAAATCCCCCTTTTAGAATTTCCCGCATGTATGGCGTAGATGCATCCTGAGAAAGTTCAACATCGGGCTTCACCCCTCCATTGGAGTAAACTATGCGGCCATTTTTCGTCATGAATGACTTTGGTATCGGAGGTTGTGAAGTGTCCGAAGCGGCACGGCTCTCTTCAGACTCATCAAATCCAAATGTATCGATCCAATTTTCATGCGTATCTTCTTCATCGTCTGCTTTTTTGCTTTCGCGAGGCGCACGCTTGTGCGAATAAAATTCTTTTTGAATGCATCGTCCACTGGGCGTAAAATATTTTGCCGTTGTAATTTTGATTACCGCATCGCGCTCGACCAGCGGATAAACCGTTTGAACCAATCCTTTTCCAAAGGTATTACTTCCAATAACCACGGCGCGATCCAGATCTTGGAGGGAACCGCTTTCAATTTCCGATGCGCTCGCACTTCCACCATCGACCAGAACCGCCAGGGGCAGGCCTGGATACAAGGGATCGTTTGTAGCCTTATAGTCGCGATTAGCGTCTTCGATCCGCCCACGCGTATACGTGATCATTTCACCTTTTTTGACAAATTGATTTGTGATCTCAATGGCGGCGTCCAGAAGCCCCCCTGGATTTCCACGAAGGTCAAGAATCAACGACTGCATATTTTGTTGTTTCATTTCCTTCAGCGCACGATTGAAATCTGATCCGGCGGTACGTGAAAATTTGTTGAGTTTAATATACCCCACGTTGTCTTTGGAAACACCGAAATAGGAAATGTTTTCAAGGGGAATCATCTCGCGGATCAATTCAAAACTGAGTGGTACATCGGAGCCTTCGCGAAGAATGGATAAACGAACCTTACTGCCCGGATCCCCTTTTACTCTTGCGGACATATCCTGAATTTTTAGCGTTTTCGACGTCTCCCCGTCAACCGAAAAGATACGGTCACCGGGAAGGATTCCTGACTTTTGTGCGGGTGAGCCAGTCAACGTAGAAATGACCGTTATATATCCGGCACGGATTCCGACATTGACGCCTATTCCTCCATATTTGCCATTCATGAGGGCATTCAAATCGCCACTTTCGGCCTCTTCATAAAATGCCGTATACGGATCAAGGGTCTGCAGCATTTCGTCAATTCCTGTCCGCATAAATTCACGCGGCGGGATTTCATCTACATATTTTTCACTGATGTTTTTATAAACATCCCCCATGAGACGCAATCCCCTTTTGACCTCACGATAGTAGTCACCGTCGAGTGTCCGCTCCGCTATAAACCCCATCGTGAAGACAAATAACGTGGCCAAAAGCGTAAAGGAATATTTTTTAGCGGAAGTCATCGGCCTCTCCTTGTTCCTATTAATTTGTTTCATTTACCCATTGCCCTATAAATCGTACGTCGTCAAACGCAATCGTACCGCGTCCGGATGCCGTCATATTGCTAAGCGAGAGAAATACGTCGTCATCCTTTTCAAACAAAAATATGCCAAGCGTCACCCATTCATCGGAAAACTTTTTCTGAACCACCTTGATATCCTGTATTCCTGACTTCGAATTGACTTTATAAACCGCCTCGGCGTCGGCGAACTTCTTTGGAATGTGGACCTGAACCTTATACGAGCCGGTGCGAGGAAGTTTCGGCCTCCATAGGACTTCGGCCGTTTTCCTGTTTTTCACGGCCATCGCATAGCGGTAGCTGTGATGGTATCCATGGTAATCCCAAACTGTATTTTCAATATCCCCCTCCGGAACGACAACGATGTGTTCGGGCTCATAAATGTTATCGGAATTAAAGCTCTGGCCGTTCTTGATTTCTTGAATTACGGTGGAATCATTTTCAAATATAGGCTCCGGCGATTCATTTATTCCGTCCACTCGAAGTTCCCAGTGAATGTGGGGAGCGCTGGATCTCCCTGTACTTCCACAGACTCCAACTTCTTGCCCTTGTCTCACTCTTTCACCTACTTCAACAGAGATCGTCGAAAGATGTGAAGTCAGTGTCGTATATTTCTTGCCGCCATAGGAATAATCTATTTTAACCGTTCGACCATATCCCTTTATGGTGCTTGCAAGGGTCACTATACCATCCGTCGCCGCACGAACCGGAAAGCCGTAGTCGGTATCTCCGCCGGGCCCGGCTTCAACGTTATTTAAATCCAATCCGTATTTGACCGATCGAATATGATGTCCGGTATTGTAATAGCTGCCGCCACCACCGGTCACCCAACTGCCGCTAAACGGGAATCTGTATTTTGGGAACTCTTCAATAATAATTTTAATAACCATGGGATTTGACCACTTACCTTGATTGTCCATCGCCCTAAAAAGGATATAGTGAATCCCGGCCGGAAGCTGTTTGGGCGATGTGATCAAAGTCAATTGATCACTCAGTTCACCGCTGATACTGGAAGTCCAGCTGTATTTCGAAGCCTGACGCCCATTTGTGGCTCGAACAACTCCTTTAAGTGAGAAGGTTTTGTATTTTCTTAGCCTTATTTCTCCGACGCGCAATTCCTCTTTGAGCAAATTCAGTGTTCCTCGCTTGGCGCCAAACCCGGTGCGCCTGTGAAAAGCAATCTGTGTTGTCCATGCGGAGTCAATACCAACGGAAAAATCCAGCGTCAAATCGGGCCGATACTTTTTTGAGGAATTTTCCTTACTGTAGTTAACGGCAAACATTGAGTCTTCGGCACTCTCCCAACGGCTCGAATAGATACTGTCTTTGTCAAATTCATCCGAGTCAAATCCAAAAGCGTACTCCGCTATATTTTCCTGCCCGCGCGGACTAAGAAATGTGCCTCTGAAATCAAGTTCAGCATCATCCTTCGTACGGCCGAAATCCGGCGAAATGAATATTCCTCCATCTCTATTACCCAATATAACACCTGCGGATGAAATATGTCCACCCGACAGATCAAAACTGATCTCTTCCGCATTCCATTTCTTCGACGCTTCGGAGCTGGTCCACAGCCAATTTCCTTCATCGGACGCGGAGAATGTCATGTATTTTTCCCCCGCCAGCCAGATGTTATCAAAGACATGGGAATCTTTTTCTTTATCGGAGGAAAACTCTGTATTGGTAATTGAAATAAATCCGTCGGATGACCGAATCATGCGATACCTATCATAGTCCGGATAGTTCTCTCGGATCGATCGAACAAGAAGTGCAACGTGAACCTCACCAACGGCCATCGACGATAATTCCATACGAAAGTCTTTCTCCGGGGACAATTCATTTGCAATGATCCATATATTTCCACGATCTACCGTTTTAAGAATAACTAAGTTGTTCGGATGTTCCAAAGGATGGGCCGCTATATAGCCAATACCCTTTTTATTGAATTGAATCCCTTCCGGCGTTATGCGATGCCCGACATCGGCAGTCTGCCACGTTTTTCCGGCGTCCTGCGTTTTATAAAGTCGGGTTTGTAACAATTCCCTTCCAATAAGCCATCCGTTTCTTGAATCCGTAAAAGCAATTTGAAGTGGCTCAACTTCGGGGAGTGCGAAAGACGACTTTGTCCAACGATTGCCATCTTCCGTAGATAGGATGAAGTATTGGTCTTTTCCCGGAATTTGAACGATGGTCCACGCATGATTTTCATCTAAAGCAAAAAGACAAACAGCTTTTAATGCCGCTTCCGATTTTTCTAAAACAGCCTGGAGCAACCATTTTCGTCCAGCGTCTATGGTTTTCATGATCATCCAATGGTAGTACGTTCTTGTGTTGAGACTATCCTTGAGTGGACCTGCATTCTTAAATGCTCCAATAGACCACCCATGGAGACTGTCCGCCATTGCGATGACAACATTTCTATCATGCGGTATGTCCTGTTTTGCAAAAAGCACGGACGCGTAACAAAGAAGTAAAATCAGTTTTCTTTTAACCATTGTCCAAGCTCAATTTGTTTTGTAATGGACTCATCCATAAATATAACATTTGCAGCATTAAAATGTCCTATTGCCGAATCATACATCTTAGCCCTCAGTTCACAATACCCTAAGATCAGCATCCTCTCCTTTTCCAACAAAGGATTTTTCAAAACAATCGCATTGAGTGCCGTTCGGGCATTCTCGAACATGCCTTTGTGAAAATAATTTCTACCAAGCCATAGTCGTGCAGGCGCATAATCTGCTATTCCCTTCAACTCCGCAAGAGGCTCCGCATTTCTTAAAACCCTCTGCAATTCAGAACCTCGCCCATCACGAATAAATGTTTTTCTGAGTTCCGCATTCAATGAAATTGGAGATTGAAGCTGCGTTGAGAGTTCATCATAACAATTCGTGTCCGCGTTCCCCAACTGCAGTTTTGCATCCGCAACCAATAGTGCCAGAGTCCATCTCGTAGTAATTGGAATTTCATTCGGTATTTTTAGATTTATGATTTCGTCAAAATTACCGAGAAAGTACTCGGAACGCCAAAGTTTCGTTCTGGCACGCCACGCATTTGAATCAAGTTGCAGTGCATAGGAATATCTTTCACGGGCGGAAACAAAGTCCTCCCGAGTAAAATAATAGTCGCCTTTTTGCAATTGCTCAGCAACCGAATGTATATTTTTTCTGCCAAAAATTCCCGGTTGTAATAACAACTGAGAAAATTCGACCTCTTCATTTCTTACCGAGACGGAATCAAGGTAATTTAGCCATTCCACCCGGATGGAGTCAAACGGTTTAGGGTAACAAAGGTCAAATTCGTCCCGGCCATAAACACGCTTGAAACTATCCATTCCGTATCGATCCATCAAAAAACGAACCCACGATCCGCTAATAGTGTAGGCCAAGGAAGAATTTGATTTCCAGAAACTCTTCCATTCCACAAGCGATCCTATGTCAGGCAATTCATTCTTCTTCTTTAGAATAGCGGCCCACTTATGCGGAGTGAAATATGGCGTATCACCTTCCACAGCCACGGCAAGGCCTTCCAGATAGCCGATTTTAGAAGTGCCAATCCACCGATTGCCGAATTCCTGCGCCAATACATGAGTCATTTCGTGAAGAAGTGATTCCTCAACATCCCGAAAATTAATATGAACCTCACGATTCCAAATCTTAGCGAAATTTGTGGTTCCTGCGCCCATGAGCGCTTTTTTCTGCAATGCGTCGCGATAGATGTAGACCGTAATAGGCTGGTATTGGCTTACTCCGACCTGTCTTTCAATCTTTGAGCGATTGAACAAGGCCAGTTTGAAAACCCATGATCGGTCATCTTCAGATATATCGGATGAAAAATGAAGAGTCAGGTTTTGCTTTTCAATTTTCTGCCCAAGTGGAATTTGTATAAAATCATAAGAAGTATTCCAATGCATAATATCACGCTGCGCGTAAATAATATAGAGAAGCAACGTGAAAACCACCGCAAGCATACTTACGCCGCCATAGCGCATTTGATCTCGCCTTTTTTTGATGGCCAGCGTCAATAAAATAAACAATATGCTCAAGGCGACCACAAAAATGCGATGCGTAATAAGTGTATCGGTAATGGGTATTAAGTCATCGTAGATCGGCCCTGCGAAGTATCCCCAGAAGATACTATAAACGAAAATTTGAGAATTCGTAATGACTGAAACAATTCCCCATATAAAATTTCCGGCCATTACGAGCGTGAATACAATCCAGCGAAACCTTTGAAACAGAGTGTAAATCAACATGGATGCGCTTACACCCAATATCCAAGATGTGCCGGGAAGCAGCAGCCACCATAAGAGACCTCTTTCATAGTCACGAGGGTGACCAAAGAAAATAACAATAGAAATGCCTGCAAGCGATGAGGCTGCAATCAGCATACCGCGAATGATATTCTTACTGGCCGAAAAAGACTCGTCACCCAAACTGCGCATTGTAAACCAAGCCGAAAGCAATAATACTTCGAGCGCGAGGAGACTGTTAAATTCATAATCGAAGTCCGCTAGAAGCGGAAATTTTAAGAGAAGCATGGACAAAAGAAATTGAGGAATTGCCAACTTCAAGATTTCGATTCTGGGCAGAGTCATTGGAACAGGTTTTCCATAGATGATAGAATTTCAAAATAGCGCTTGTCTTCAAGATGGGACGGTCCAAAAACGAACCACTCATTTTGTTGCTCTTGATTCTCAATCCTGAAAAAATAGGCCATTGGGTTTCTTTTCTCGAGGATTCGATTCGGTTGGAGATTCCAGACCTGATTATTTTCCAATATTCTACGAAATTCAAAATATCGATCGCTGGAGATTTGCTTGGTCATTGAATTCCTAGAAGCACGGAGCGAAGGGCCTTTTCCGAATAAATAGAGAGTATCCCGACTTGATGAATTTATTAGAGAGATGGAAATGAGTTCCTTATCGATGTCAATTTTTGAAAATCGATTTTCGATTTCGCTCGTCACAAATGCATTCATGGTTTGTAACTCACCGTCTTCGGGAATCCCAAATATGGAAAAATGATGACCTTGAATTTGCCAATCATACCGGAATCCGTCGTTTGCACCATAGACATCCGACGATGGCATCGGTAGATCAAGCCAGCGTGCTACTACTTTCGCATCACCCCCGCGCAAAAGAAACGTATCCAAAAGATGGCGTCGAATGAACCCGGGCTCTAAAAAATCGGTCGTTCTGGCTCCCTTTGAGAGAGTAAAAAACACAGAATCTCCTTGGGAATAGAGAATGACTCCTGCTCTAACATTTATCGTTGGATTTGAGATCGTGACGTCAATAGAAAAATTCTTATGAGGCGAATTTCGACACGCCAAAGTCACAAAAAGCGAAAGGACTACAAAAAATTTAATTTTCAAATTTATAAGTAATGTCTGAAACCGCATCCGGCCGGACGCGAATGGTGGCTTCATAAAATTTCTTGAATTGAGGGTGAACTAGTCGAACCTTATAAAATCCGGGTCGCAATTCCCTTGTGGCCGGCGATTTGTAGTCCCCGTCACGAGCTGTATTCAGATATATTTCGGCTCCGGCCGGCTCGGTGGTGATCTCCAAGAATCCATTGGGATTTGCAAATAATACTTTCGTAATAACCGTATCGTTCTTCTCAATTTTAAAAAACTGAGATTTTTTCTCGTTGCGATAGACCGCTTTGAGCCGATGAGAATTAGCCAGCAGACGCGGTACATAAATTGGGGCTTTTCCAACTGAAATGTCAGACTCGTCGATGAATATTTCCGCGCCGGTGGGATTGGATTGAACCAAAACCGCTCCGTACTGAGGTCTAAGCGAATCGGAGAGACTTAGCGTATCGCCAAAGCGAATCGGCAATTGACGCGTCAGATCGTCATAACCTTCAGCTTTTATGACCGCCACCTGATCGCCCACTTCTACGCTGTACATATTACTTCTTCCGATCTTCGCCATTCTCTTCCCACCTACAAAAAGGAGCGCATTGTCCGGAATCATTTTTGTGAGAGAAACCATACCTCTAAGTTTCTCCAGATTCTGGACGATTGGCGTTACCTTATTTTTTCTCAACGCCACGTCTCGTTTTTTTGTAGCGTAACTATTTTTCGAAAAAACGAGGGTGTACTTACCTCCGGGGAACGCAAGACTGTCAATGGGCGTGAATCCAAGAAATTTCCCATAACTGGTTTCCACACGAACCATATCAGGGTTCGATTTCAAGCTAATGTAGCTTGTATCGCTCCCTTTTGGAATTTCGACCGGCAAAAGCTCCAGTTTCGCATCAATACGTTTGAATTCACCTTTACCGAAAACAACCGCCGTTTCGTAACTGCGATAGTTTTCCCGACGAATAACGAATCTTCGTTCTCCAACACCAATGCTGTCAAGCTTAAATATGGCATCGTCGGCCTTAAATAACTCCCCATCGATCAATATTTCCGCGTCGGTCACATTCATGGAAATAACAATAGACGCCGGTCTTTCCTCGCTCATTCGTTTTGCAATACGACTTCCTCCACCGGAACCCGATATGAGGAGGTACATCCATCCAAAAGTAGCCAAAACCGCCCAGACAAAGGAAATAATGCCTACGATGCGATTATCAAACAATTGCCCTATTGAGCTTTTCCAATCATCTTTCCGGATTCCACGGGCCTTGAAATTATCCGTCTTGTCGGGATGCGTCAATTGTTCTTTAATAGCGATGAGTCTTTTTGCAAATTCGGCTCCCGATTGATAGCGCTCGGCAGGATTTTTGTGCATCGCACGAATGACGGCGTCGCTTAGGGGTTCAGGGATACTGGAATTCGAAACAAAAGGAGGAACCGGATTTTCGCTGACGACCCGATACATGATTTCGGTCAGGCTTGTTCCGGGAAATGCTTTTTGTTTCGTCAGCATCTCGTAAAATACGGCGCCCGCTGCAAATAGGTCCGTACGATGATCCACCGACTTGCCTGTAATTTGTTCAGGAGACATGTAACCGGGCGTTCCTAAAATCGTCCCCATAACCGTTGTATTGGAAGTACTGATCTTGGCGATACCGAAATCCATAATTTTTGGAACTTCGTCGGTTGTCAGGATGATATTGCCGGGCTTTATATCGCGGTGAATAATGTCATGTTTATGGGCATAATCCAGACCCTGACAAACTTGAATCATCAGATTGATCTGCTGCTCAACGGTCATTTCCCCTTCACCGTCGATTAACGACTCCAGCGTTCTACCGTCCACATACTCCATAGCCATATACGAAACGCCGTCTTCCTCTTCGGCATCAAAAATAGTGACAATATTGGGATGCGTGAGTTTGCCCGCTAGTTTTGCTTCATGTACAAATCGGTCTTTCAACTGCTGGATCATTTCATCCGTCATGCCTTCACGAAACTGAAGCATTTTTAGGGCAACCACGCGGTCAATGCGTTCATCAACGGCCTTATATACTTTGGCCATGGCGCCTTCGCCGAGCAAGCCTAGAATTTGATAGCGACCAATTTTATCCATAGCGTGTTGTACTAAGAAACTTTCGTACTGGTTAAGATTTGCATACCCAATTTCTTTTCAATTTCCTTCAAGATTATTTCGACCTGTTCGATCACTGTAAGGTCGGAATTATCCAGTTCAATCGCATTTTCAGGCACCCGAAGCGGGTCCTCAGATCGAGTCGTATCGGCCAAATCGCGTTTTTTTATATCGGCAATGACTCCGGCAAGATCCATAATTCCATACTTTTCTGCGTACTCCTTCTGACGCCTTTTGGCGCGCTCTTCCACGCGGGCGGTGAGAAAAAACTTAATTTCCGCATTTGGAAATACCGCGGTTCCAATGTCCCGCCCGTCCACAACATACCCGCCATTCCGGCCAATTCGCTGCTGTTGCTCGCGCAAAAATTTTCTTACTTCACGTATTCCCGATATCGCGCTTACGGCATTGGTAATCATCTTATTGCGAATTTCTTCCGACACATCTTCACCATTCAAGAACGTCCTTTGTTCTCCCTCGACATATCGGATGTCTATATCGGTCCGACTCAGTTGTGCTGTAATTTCTTCTTTCTGATCCTGCGTTAGCCCGTTTCGAAGAACCTGCAGGGCGATGGCGCGGTACATGGCACCCGTATCTAAATAAGCATATCCAAGACTTTGGGCTAAAATTTTCGCCGTGGTGCTCTTACCGGATCCTGCCGGTCCATCCAGTGTAATAATTATTTTTTTCAAAACTCGTCTTAATTTTCAAGACCAACTATCTTTTTTAAAGCCGAAACTTCATTGGACTTCAGATTTCGCCACATACCATATTTTAATTTCCCAAGATGTAGCGGTCCATACTGACTGCGATGCAGGGTGCGAACCTTATACCCCAACTTGCGAAACATACGTTTGACCTGCTTATTTTTGCCTTCATGTATGGATATTTGAACAACTTCTTTGGCGATCTTGACCGCTTTACACGGGGCCGTTTTACCATCAATGAGATTCACACCGCGCCTTAATTCCGCCAAGTCTTTTTCGTCCACTTTTCGACTTAATCCCGCGATATAGGTCTTGTCAACTCCAAATTTCGGGTGCGCCAGGCGATACGCCAGTTCACCATCGTTTGTCAAAAGCAGTAGTCCGGTCGTGTCGGAGTCAAGCCGGCCAACCGGAAAGACGCGATCATTTATTTTGACCAGATCAATTACCGAATCGCGGCCTTTTTCGTCTTTCACTGTAGTGACGTAATTCAAGGGTTTGTGCAGCAGAATATAGACATCGGTCGACTTGATGTACGCATCTTTTCCGTCGACCGTCACGCGGTCCAGTTCAGAGTCTACGACGGTGGCAAGGTCCGTCACTTTGATGCCATTTATTTCTACACGTCCCTCCGCGATGATTTCATCACAACTGCGACGACTGGCAACGCCGGCGGTGGCTAAAAACTTATTTAGACGCATGCAAATGTCTTTGGTTAAATGTAATTAGCGCTATTTGGCGCCGTCGGCATACACGGCACCCGTACTCATTATTTTTTTGAGATCGGGTTTTGCCTGAAGCGCCGCCTTATAGGACTCTTTCCATTGAAACCCTATTTCTGCAATCTCACCGGGCTCACGAATTGATTTAATATGAACAAGGCATTCATTCAAAATTTCTTTTTGAGTTTTCGCGTCAAATGGTGCTCCATACAACATGCCAAAAGGAAAACGCAACAATAGGGATCGGGGCGGCTTAACATTGGAACAAACCGACTTGAGGGATGTCAGCATTATTGTACTGATTTCTGCCTCTTCAATGATTCGTGCCATGATTGCCGCGGTCTGATGGCCCAGTGGCCCTGCCGGTGAAATAATAACCATATCCACAAGATACTTCTGCAATTGTTTAATTATTTTCGGTACGGTGTCTTCCATCAGTTCCTTAGGATCCTTGATTTCGCCCATGACGCTGAAGTGAATTTCGGAAACCGAATTAATTCTCTTCTCTTTCTCCAGTTCCTTCAAAATATCAAGCGGAAAAATACAATTATAATCAACGCCGACGGAGCTTTTAAGATCAACAAAACGGTGCGACACCCTTAGATCACCCGGGACCACATCTTTTTTTATTTCGCGAAAGGAACAATCTCCATTGTCATCGCCAAGGTTAAAATATTTTTGCGTCTTCCACGTGTAAATGCCCGCCGTCGTGATAAGCGCCACTTTTACCTGCGTGAGGTCTTTGGCCATGTGTTTCCATGGCACATCGCTGTGAATGGTCCATGTGTAGTCTCTTAAATGACGATTTTCCATACGTTCCTCATGATTTAGAAATATGCTCTTCCGGATCGAAGTTGCTCTCTTTCAGCATACCGTCAATCTCTTTGTATTCTTCGTGCAACGAGGGAGAACTGTCCGCCTTTGTTTCCGCCTCTTTTTTGGTGCCACCAAAATCCAATTCTAATGTTTCCGCAAATTCTTTGTCTTCGCGCAAGATGTCTTCAATCTCTTTCAGTTTGGGCAATTCCGCGATTGCATCCAATCCAAAATGTTCCAAAAATTGTTTTGTTGTTCCAAAAAGCAATGGTTTTCCCGGCGCATCTTCGCGGCCCACGACCGTAATAAGGTTTTTTTCCATCAGGGAACGTAGCGTCCAATCCGCATTGACTCCACGAATTTTTTCGACTTCGGAGCGGGCAATCGGTTGCCGGTATGCAATGATCGCCAGAACTTCGAGAGAGGATTGAGAAAGCTTTTTCTCGGCCTTGGATTTGTAGAGGCGACTAACCCATTTGTCAAACTGTGGGTGGGTCGCGTATTGATACCCACCGGCAATTTTAATCAAGCGGAGCGCCACATTCTGCATTTGGTAGTTCTTATTCAATCGATCAATAGCGTCTTTGACCGCATGGCCATTCACGTTATCCTTTTGAATGCATTCGACAATTTTATCCAAATGCACCGGCTCGGTCGATGCAAAAACAATGGATTCGACGACGTTTTCAAGCGCAAGTCCGTCAACAAGTATCGCTTCCGTGCTCAATCTTTATTTCTCTCCCGTTATGATTTTCGGCCGAAAAATTTTCGGACAAATGTAAAAAATTTTGTGACAATTTCTTTAAAAATCGACACTTTGGGTGCCTCGGCTTCTTGGCTTTCATTTTTTGAAATTTCAACATTCTTCCTGACAGAATCCAAGCGATTGAAAGGTTTTGAGACTATTGGGCGAATTTCTTCTTCGGTAAAGGATGCTCCGACAATTTTCACCAGATCATTTTTACGAAGCTTTTCTTCCTCGATTTGTTTCGAGATTTTCTCCACATCCTCACTTAATTCACGCTTGGCTTTTTGTGCTTTCGACTCAACTACGGTTTCCAGAATTCTGGTTTTTTCGAGCCCTGCCGCGGATGTATTTACTTTGGTGGATGAAATTTCTGAATTCTTGTTGGCGCTCTCCATGCTCTTCAAGTCAGTCTCGTTGGTGTCAACACGGCTCGAAATCACATTGTCATCCTGTATCGGAAACGACTTGATTTCCGACTCCACAACCCTTTCACGAATCTCTATTCCGGTTTCATGAATGTCTTCTAATGGTTGGGAAGCTTCCCCCGGTACAACCAATGCCGGAATTTCAATCGTCTCTTGCTGAGATTCTATAATGGTGTTTTCACTCGTATCGAGAACATTTGATTCATTGACCAAATCGATGGCACTATTCGTCTTATTCTCCTCATTTACTTCATCGTCCAACTTGGTTTCCGGGACCGTAACCGAATTTGAAGAGTCGGACTCCTTTGTAATATTCGCCTCCGAGTTTTCGGAATTAGTCATGGAATACACGGTGGTATCAGCGGAATCAATCGCATCAATACTTTCCGGCACACCCGTTGCGACCTCGGATGTTTCATTCAAAGAATGTACCTTTTCTTCTGATTGAAACTCATCGGCCACCTCTTCTAAAGGCAGATCCGTATCCAAAAACTTGTCCGCCTCAAGCTCAGCCTTGTTCATTTCAGTTTCTTGAAAGTCATCGGAAATCATGGATTGTTCGATAAATTCCGTCATAGCATCGGCTGGAATGAGTTGGTCCTCCGGAATCTCATCCTCATAATCACCGGCCTTGTAAATCCAGATATCATCAAAAAGAATGGTCTGTCTAATCGCGATTTCACCCTTCTTAATCATATCCAGAAGTGCAAGAAAAGTCACGACCACTTCGATTTTGCTCATGTCATCGCACAATTCCGAAAAAATAAAGCACTTCCTGTCACGGAAGAAATTTTCGATATATTCTGTTTGTTCCTCAATGGTGACGTTAAGACGTTCTACGTTGTGATAGATTATTTTCGGTTTTTTGGCCAGCGCATTCTTGTACGCCGTCAAAAGATCAAAAAAGGAAACGTCCTTTAACCCTACTGCTTCAGTTTCTTGCGGAAGCAGGTCAAAATTAAAATACGTACGGCGATAGACGGAGCGCCAATAGTCGTCCAATTCGGACAGCGAACGTGAGGCGTCTTTGAACTGTTTATATTCAATAAGTCGGCGCGATAGTTCCTCGCGCGGGTCCATCATCTCCTCTTCTTCTTCCATGGAGGGATCCGGCGGCAACATCATTTTGGCCTTGATACGCATTAGCGTTGCGGCCATCAGAATAAATTCACCGGCGATATCAAGGCTCAAATTCTGCATCAGTTGGATATACTCAAGATACGCTTTTGTAATGCGTGAAATCGGGATATCATAGATGTCGAGTTCATCCTTTCGAACAAAAAACAAAAGGAGGTCAAGAGGTCCTTCAAAATGTTCTAGCTTTACCCGATACACAAAAACGTCCTTAAAATATTGAGTTAATTATCCAAAGAAATATTACCGATACCTTTTTTCTTCATTAGTTTTTCGATGTCTTCGACTTTTCGCGGGACGCGTTCTGACAAATTCACATTGCCATCCGGTGTGACCATGATATCGTCTTCAATCCGGACACCAATATTCCACCACTTTTTGTCCGTTGGGGCATTTTCAGGAACGTATATCCCCGGTTCAACGGTCGTAAAAAATCCCGGTACAAAAGGCATGTCAAACCCTTGCGGATCGTGGACATCCAGGCCAATCGAATGCATGTAACCATGAACGGTATACTTTTTCGCGTCTTTTCGATCGGTGATAATGCCGATCTCAATGAGCCCGTCTTCCAGTGTCTTGGTAATTGCATCCGCAACGTCACGATATTTGGCTCCGGGTTTGATCATGTCGATACCGGTCTGCTGAGCTTTCAAGACAATATTGTAAATGGTAGCTTGTTCTTTGGTGAATTTTCCATTGATCGGAAACGTGCGTGTCACATCCGCCGAGTAGCCGTGGTATTCTGATGCCATGTCAATCAGAATGATATCGCCGTCTTTCATCGGTCGCCGGGCCGTCGTGTAATGAAGTATAATACTGTTTTCAGCCGAACCGCAAATGGAGCCATAACCTTCGTACTCCGCGCCGAGTTTGGTGAATACATATTCCCCAACCGCTTTTACTTCAAACTCTTTTTGATTGGGTTCACAGCTCTTCATCATTTGAAGGTGCGCATCGTTGGTGATTTCAATTGATTTCTTCAGAAGAACGATCTCTTCTTCCGTTTTTACGGCACGCAATTCACCGATCAACGGTTCGACATCCACAAAATTCACACGATTCATGAATCCTACAATGCTTCGGGGCGAATTTCGGAAATCATTATACGCCATCACCATATTACGCAGCGCTTTGGTGTCGTACTGCTCCTTAAGGTTTAAGGCATAAACATTCTCCAATTTCGCCGCACCGTTCTGAGCCTGCAATATTTTTGTAAATTGTACTCCGAACTCCTCATTGACAAAAGCGGTATCAATCCCGAGAATATTCTGAACGCCATCCGTCCCCATCCGGCGACCATTGTACACTTCAAAACGATAATCCCGCTTGGCCACGAACATCACGGAATAATACATTTTACCGCCCACTGACCATCCGTCGGGTAAATAAATCAAAGCCGAATTCGGCTCTTGAAATCCGGTTAAATAGAAAAAATTACTCTCCGGCTTATATTGAAAGTACGTGTCATTGCTCCGAAGACGCTCTTCAGACGCGAATAGCACTGCCAAACTATTAGGCCGCATCTTTCGGGCAAGGCCATCACGTCGGCTCTTATGAAATTGAGGTGTAAGCCCATCCGTGTCGTAAGATTTGTACGGCTGAATCTGATCCTGCGAAAAAAGCAGTCCGGAAATAAGAAGGCTCATCATCATTTTTTTCATACGAACTCCCTTTTCATGTATAAGACGATTCAATCTTCATGGCCGTGCGGACTTTCCGCATCGTGTCGTCAGCAATAGCACGCGCACGATCCGACCCTTCACGAATAATTTTCTTTACGACCGGAATATCCGCCTCATAGGCTTCCCGCCTTTCGCGAATGGGTTTGAGTCGGCCTGAAATTTTTTCACCGAGATTTTTTTTGCAAGCCACGCAACCAAGTTCGCCGCTCTTGCAAGTGGATTCGATTCCGGAAACGTCCAAACTATTGAACACTTTGTGATAACTGAAAACGGAACACACTTCCGGCCTTCCCGGATCGTTCTTGCGTATTTTTAAAGGATCCGTAACCATTTTTTTGACTTGCGATTGGATCGTCTCGTCCTTATCCGAAAGATAAATGCAATTATTGAGACTCTTGCTCATCTTAGCATTGCCGTCAATGCCCGCCAGACGCGGCGTGAGTGTAAGTTTGTGTTGAGGTTCCGGAAATTGAAATTTCGGATAGAGAAAATTGAAGCGTCGCGCAATTTCACGACACAACTCAATATGAGGTACCTGATCTTCACCAACCGGTACGGTATCGGCTTGATAAACTAATATATCGGCGGTTTGTAATACCGGATATCCCAAGTGGCCAAAATCAATTCTTGTCATCTGATCGTCTTCGGCGGCTTCGATAAGCCCCATGTCACGTGCCTGCTCCTTGACCGCCGGATTGCGCACCAGCCAGGGGGTTGGTGTGATCATGGAGAAGAGCAAATGAAGCTCCGCATGCTCTTTGACAAAAGACTGACGCATGATTATACTTTTCTCCGGATCTATCCCGACCGCGAGCCAATCCAAAGCCACTTCGATTATATTTTCTTCTAGGTTTTCTGTGTCTTTATAACCGGTCGTAAGTGCGTGCCAATCCACAATTCCAAAAATCGTCTCATACGAATCCTGAAACCCTACCCAATTCTCCAAGGCACCGACCAAATGTCCCAAATGCAATTTTCCCGTCGGGCGCATGCCACTAAAAATTCTCGCCATGAATACCTTTCAAAATCAATGTCATTTCGGGTAAAGAGGAAAATCGGTCTTTCGACCATCCGGGATCTAACTCATAAATAAATATTGTCGCCATGTCTCGTTCGAGCCATTGGCATGACCTTGTATGAAGCTAAGTGGATTGGGCTTTCTCGGCTTGGTTCGCAAGGCCATGCCCGCATCTTCCGGAGACTGATCACCCTTTTTGTTATTGCAATGGATACACGCGGTGATCAGATTTTCCCAGGTGTCTTTGCCGCCATGAACTTTGGGTATAATGTGATCGACGGTCATAGAATGCGCTTTGGTGCCGCAATACTGACACTGAAAATTATCCCGTTTCAAAATATTTTTTCTGGAAAGCATGACGCCTTTTCTTTTTTTATACACGTACGCGCACAGGCGAACAATACTTGGAAAAGGAAACACCGCATTGACAGAGCGCAGTACCCTTCCGTCGGCGGCTTCAATAATTTCCGCCTTTCCCAGAAATACCAGAATTAGCGCCTTCTTGACATGGCAGATTGTCATCGGCTCGTAGTTCTGATTCAAAACCAATACGTGACCAGTAAGTCCCATACACGGCCTTCGCAAAGTGACTCAAGATTTTTGACTGCAAGTGCAGAAAAAACTATTGAAGAAGATAGTTTAAAAAGAAGATTCAGTCAAGGGCTTCGAAGATTTGGAAATTTGGAGGACTAATGAATCGGTCGTAATCAAGGCGTCACGGCTCATCTCGATTAAACCGATAACTTCTGAATAGTAGTATCCATTCTGATATTGGAAGGCGTTTTCCTGCGTCGTTTAATTCAGGCTTTATTGTCAATTCGGATTCTCATAGCTCAGCGATCGTATTCAATATTCTGAATTGACCGCCAGGAGCGGCCCGGTTACTATAATTTCATTGAGAAATCATCTAAATGCTTTTTGAAAAGGCCTGGATCACGAATTCAGCACTTTGGTAGAGCAAGGTTTCATTCATGGAAATCATCGCGTGATTCTTTTCGTTGGCGCGGGGAATGCGGATATTAAAGTCCTTATTCAATTTCTCCTGCAGTTTAACCGCATCAATTTCTTTTGCCAGATCCAGAGAGTATATATTCGTTCCGCCCGGCAAAGAACTAATTTTGATGCCCGAAATTTTATTCAGGCTTGTCACAAGCTCACCGGCCCTCTTAACCGTGTCTTGAAATCGCGTATCAATTCCGTCCAGCCGATGCAAAGCCATCGCGGCATTCGGCCAATTGCTGTACATGGAGCCTCCGTGAACTTTTATCAAGTGAGGCATTTTACCGATGACCGATTTATCACCGCACAGAATCGCTCCAGCGCTGGCTCCAAGATATTTGTAAAGCGAAATGTAAATGGTATCAAAATACGAGGCGTATTCCTTGATGGGCACACCCGACCACGCCGACGCGATATAGATTCGTGCACCATCCAGATGCAATTTCATATTTTTTGATCTGCAATACGCACTGATTTTTTTGATTTCCTCAAGCGGGACTGATCTCCCGTCTTTCCTGCGAACCGGATTCTCAATTGAAACGGCACCGGCACCGGATGAAAGGGCTTCTCTTTCGGCTAAGCCGTCGATCGCTTGCTGGAGTTCCTCTAAAGTAAAATACGGTTCATCCTTAGCCAACGGAAGAAGCCGCTTGCTAAACGCCGATTGCGCGGCATCTCCGATATCGCGATAGACATGGCTGGTCTCCTGAACAAAAACTTTTGTACTTTCGCCGCTCAAGACGGACAGCGCAAGAAGATTGGCCATCGTGCCGCTCGGCATAAAGACCGCGCTTTCCTTTCCCGTGATCTCAACGAATTTTTTCTCAAGCGCCTCTACCGCCCCGCCCGATCCATAGCGGTCGCGCGCTATAGGGCTAGTCGTATTGACCTTTTGAAGTGTGCTGAGATAGTCTGCCGGCTCAAACATCTCGCCATCGCCAAAGAACTTGACCGGGAGCGGTGTGTTTCCTTCAGGGAAGAGAGACGACGCGGAAACTATTCCGGCCGGAATAAATGCAGGCACCGCCAAAGCGGCCGACGATTTCAAAAAGCTTCTTCGATTAATTTTGGACATACAATTCGCTCCAGGGGTAAATGAGTAGATCGCCACACTAGTAAAATGCCACCGCTTAGTTTAAGCTGCGATTTTATGGGTGGAGTGTCAAGCGGAAGTTTTGCCAGCGATAACGATCTCATTCTGCCCGGAGTAGCCGTGAGGGGTCTCGAGGGCAAACGTATGCACACAGTGTCCAGATACGGGAAAGCGATAACTCGAGAGGAATAACTGTACTAAACCACAATCCCCCAAAGGGGCAAGCCCAACCGGTCGCGCCACCAGGCGCGATCTCGCCTAAGAGATAGATAGGCGCTGTGCGCGTGCACTGGGCTCAAGCGCATAGACGGAGCCCCAAAGGGGCAAGTGAACGCCTATCGCCACTTAGGCGATTCGTCGGGATCAGGATGTAAAAGACGGTGGGAGATAAGCGAAGCGAAAAGGCACCGCGTAGGAATAAAAGAATATTTTGATGATTGTAATTAGGTACTATAAAACAATATAATAACGGTCAATATTCCCTTCTCAAACACAAGTTGCATACCAGCATAGCTTTCTTCAGCGTAGATATTCAAAATTCCAGTATCCCTTTGTTTATTCAACGTGGGGAATATCCTCTCGACATCTTTTTTTTGCATCCCGCATCGTAGCCCTGTTGGAGTTGACATTCTTTTGCTAACACAAAAAACAAAATTCAAACCTATTCGGCCTGTTGGACGACTTGAAAGCCAACAATCCTTGTAGTAATAGTCAATCGATCCACTAGATTCTTCTTTTTTTATTTCAAAAGGATTCCCCATTAATCTAAAAACATCTTTCGTTGGTATTCCTATTTGTAAGGAATCAATTTTCATCATGTCCTTATCAATATAAAGATTCCCCAAGAACTCTTCATCCATAAGTCTCTTATAGATGGCATAGACACTATCTAATTTTCTTGTGTTATTTGAGATTTCATTTTCTACTTGAAAACTATTACTCCTTCCTTGCCCGAAGCAACCCATTATGAGGCATGAGGTCAAAATAAAAACAACGTAAATGAACATCGACTTATAGGACGCCTTTTTTTTCATTTTAAGTATTTTTATTGCGGTATTTCACTAGTATCTATATCAAGAAGTCTGACAGACAAGTCTCCTACTCCGCGTGGAGACATACTCTCAATACTTTGCATACGTTCGAAGAGAGGCATGACTACACGAGCCACATAAAGATCTTGTCTTCCTGAGAAAAAATCCTTTAGAACAAATCTAAATGAAACTCCCGGATCTCCTATTGCCTGATCCCCTTCTCTAAAATCTAAATGAGAATCCCATATATAATAACCTTCATACCCATCAACAACCTCGAGTGCCGAAGATATAACGACTGTATGATTATTATTAGCTCGATCAGCATTCCCAAGCTGTGTATTACCCCATCCAACTATATCACCATATCTAAATGAGCCCAAGTTAACGGCATTTGGATTGTCTGTAGTATTTTGTCTAAAATAATAGGCCCCTCCTTCCGAACCAAAAAAAGATCTTTGCCCAAAAAGTGCTTGTGGTGCTGGTACACCCAAGTTTTGTAAAACATACCAAACAAATTGATTGCAAGCTATCATAGTAGCCTTTTGCTCATACTGCCAATATTTCCATGCACCTTCAAGTTGAGCATCCCCATATTTTTTATCAATCAATCTAATGGCGACATCAAAAATAGGATCTCCTCCCATTCCGTTTATGTCTTTGAATGCTATTGGATTATTTCCGACAAAACAATACGGCGAGTGAAATTCATCTATTCCATCAATTACGTGCCACATACCCAGTTGTGCATCATAAAATCTCGCTCCATAGTGATACCACGCCAGCCCGAAGTCATCTTCCAGTTCTTTTCCGTTGTACGTGAATTTATTATCAAGACTTGATGATGATAGACCGGTTCCTTCGATTCTCATACCGAAGGCATAGTACGAGCTATATTCGATCATGTCTGCCGCGCCGTCCGCCGTTGCATTTGTGTCTGCGAAAGTGACGCGCACATTTCCTAAGTGGTCGGTGAGATTGTATTGGTATTGCAGACTGCCATTTGATTTCTTTTTCACTCGTCCCGCTTCCGTTCCGAAAAAATCGAGGCTCTGATTTTTGTACACGAATCCGCTCACGTAGTCTATCGTGAGCCTTACGATTCCTGCCGAGTCCACGGTTTTACGAAGCTTGGCGCCGGTGGAAGTGTAGGCCCAGGTAATCCGGCGGCTATTACTGAATTTCACTTCCTCGGGGAGATTGAGGTAGTTATATTTGATGGACGTGATGCCCTTGTTCTTGTCGGATGTCATGCTACCATTGACATCGTAGGTGTATTCCGGGCTTGCCGCGCTGTAGACGCTACCTTTATCTTCGAAGTCGCCGGCCATGGCAGTCGTACCGACCGCATCGTCCACACCCATGAGCATATTGCCTTTGTAGGAATATCCGAGATTATCCACCATCGTGGTGGACATGCGCTGCATAGTTTTGATATTGCCATTCAGGTCGTAGGTCATCTCTTCATTATACGTATTATTACTAAACTGGGCTTTTTTCAGCTGATTGAGCTGATCGTATTGATACCCATACATATATTGGGTTCCGCCGGTCGTTCTGAAAAGCTGCTCAGCAATATTTCCATTATATTGCGCCGCTCCTCCAGAGCTAGGCGAAATCGTTTGGTCATAACTGAGCTGCATTGCAAAGAGATCGTTACCGGGAGCGGCGGGGTCATTGATTTTCGTCATCCAGCCCCGAATATTGTAGCTGTAGTCCACCGATTGTAAGAAGCTCGTTCCATTATTAGTAGAATGTAAATCTTTTTTAATCAGAGTTCCAAGTTCATTGTACGAATTTTGCACGTTGAGCAAATGGCTTGGCGGCGAGGCAATGAATAGACGCACTATGGAATTTCGAATGTTTTTAAAATTGAAAATTGACCCATTATCCTTTACATTGTCCGAGTCACTTACAATTCTAGGAAATCATGCTTCAAAAATGCTTATTGGCAATCGCCATAATGCCATCCATTTTTGCTCAAGAAAATAAACGCGAATTGGCTTTGCGCGCGGATTCTTTATTCAAGTCCGGGATTGAATTCTTTCAACAAAGAAAACCGGAAGCCGCCATTGACGCATGGAATGGCGCCTCTAAGATTTTCGAAGAACTGTCCGAAAAAAAGCCACTCCTCCGGATCTATGGAAATCTTGCGCTCGCTTACAAAGTTCTGAATCAAAACGAACTCTACCGTCAATATCTCCAGAAACAAATTACCCTGAGCGGTGAATTATCCGATAAAAAAACGAAAGCCGGCGCTCTCTCGGCACTGGGCGCGCTCGAGATCTCTGATTTCAACTATGCCGCAGCTCAAAAATTTCTTAATGAAGCCCTAACGATCCAGATAGAACTAAATGAAAAACGCGACGAGGCCGCCACCCGAGCACGCCTGGGGGTGCTTTTTCAAACGACTTCCGATTTTGCGAATGCCAAAATTCAATACGCGGCCGCCATGTCCGGCCATCAGGACCCGAAGGATCAATTAGAACTCTCCAATGACTATATTGGGCTGGGCACCGCCTACCGCAGTTCCAGTCTGTACGATTCCGCGATGGCTTGTCTTCAAATAGCCCTGACCATGAAGGATTCGCTGAAAGACTTAGCCGGCAAGGCATTAACCATGACGCAGATTGGGATTGTTTACGATTACAAAGGCGCATTCGAAACGGCTGAAAATTATTATAAATCCGCGTATGAATTGTATAAGCAAATTAAGAACGAAAAAGGTATGGCCGACAATGCCGTGAATCTTGGCGTTCTCTATCACAATGGCGGTCAATATCAGAAAGCGATCGAATCGTATAAGGAAGCGCTTGCCGTCTATAAAAAATTCGGTA
>JANNSF010000243.1:0-6858 GCA_031402315.1 bacterium
GAGCCTCGGCTGACTGCCGCCGATGCTGCGGCATTGAGTGTGCCTGGTGCAGCACCAGCGATTGCCCGTGTGGCGGTTGAGTATAATGGCTCGGGTATTGTGAGCGCTGGTGGCGAACGCTTCTTTACTTGATAAAACGGTAAATTTCGAAGTTGAATTTGTGTTTTTTGAGGATGAACCCTTCGTCTATATTGATTCAACGTATGATGACGATGGAAACTTTGTAGTCTCGGATACATTTCTTATCAGTGGTGTCGGGACCTTGAACTTGGATAGTTGGTATACCGCCAGCAGTCAGTCTGAATTTGTAACGGTCATTTTTGCAGATGAACCGACTGAAGAAGAAGCCGGCAAAGCGATGCCTAAAAACTATTTTGTCGAGAAAAATCTGCCCGGAAAATCCGTTTCGTTTTTGACACCAAAATATATGGCTAAAAAGCACGGGCTTTCAAAAGCAAAGTCTGAAAAAGCTGCGGCAAAAACGGTACGAAATATCCAAAAGAAATTGGCACACTAGCCACACTTTAGATTTGTTAAAAAAAAGCCCGTGATTTCCGTCACGGGCTTTTTTATTCTCACCGCTCCAATGCTTCCTACTTCCCCATCCATTCCTTAAAACTTGTCGCATTTTCCTGACTTACAATTATTTGCTCCGCCATAGCCGGGATCAGATCGACAAGAAGTTTTCCCTTATCATGGGATCTAAATTTGACGATGGCATCAATTTGCGCGATGAACTTTCTATTGAGCCGATAAAAGCGCCGTGGATCGAGCAAATTCTCAACATCCATAAGCGACTTGTCGAGGATATACCGTTTGGCATGCTTATCCATGAGAAATACGATCTTGTGCTCGGTATAAAAATACGCGATATCGCCCATTTTTAGGGCAATAAAATCCGTTCCCTTTTGTACTACGATTCGGTCCGGCTTTCCCGCCGAATCGATATGATGGAGAAGGGTTTCGATATTCCCCAAAATATGTTGTTTGAGATTAATATACTTTGTCAAAGCATGAAAGAGTTTCTCTTTCTTTATCGGTTTGACGATATAGTCGATACTATTATACTCAAACGCTTTGATCAGATATTCGTCGAAAGCCGTCGTAAAAATGATCGGCGCCGTGGTCGCCTTCTTTTTGAAAATATCAAATGACATGCCATCGTTCAATTGGATATCCGCAAGGATGAGGTCCGGCGCCGGGTGGCTATCAAGCCAGGCGATTGACTCTCGCACGCCTCGCAACGTTCCCAATATCACCATGGACGGATCAAATTCATGCAGCATACCCGATAGCCTTTCGCTCGCCGGCTCCTCATCTTCGATAATAAGAATTTTCATGGACGTTTTAATTCGGACGTTTTGAGTAACGGCAATACGACCCTAAAGATTTGCTCGTCTTTTTCGATCAGGATATGTTTTTCGGTGGTCAACTTGTACCTTTCATTCAAATTGTGCAATCCAATGTTTGACGACGGTCGTTTCAGAGATTTCTTGCGCAGGTCATTGGAAACGATAAGGCCTTCCGCTTGGACCTTCACCGAAATCTTCAGCGGATGCGCCTCTGAAAACTCGTTATGTTTGACGGCATTTTCAAGTAAAGCCTGTAATGCAATCGGCGGGACAAGAAAGCTATCAAGCTCCACGCTATCCTTGTTCAATTCTAACATAATACCACGACCAAAACGGATTCGAAGAAGTGAAAAATAGTTTTCGGCAAACTCCACTTCCTCACTCAGAAGAACGAGATTCCTATCCTTATTATACAGAATGTATCTAAAGACATCCGCCAGCGCATCGTTGAACAGTTTAGCTTTGGTCGAATCGTTTTCAATCAGATGGGAAAGTGTGTTTAGCGAATTGAGCATGAAATGGGGATCGATTTGGTTCTTTAGAGCTTCCAACTCCGCCTCTAATTTTGCTTTTTCAAGAATTTCACTCTTACTTTTGTCTGTCTCCCATGATTTGATCAGAAAAACCGTCTCGTACGTGTGGGTGATAAACACGACACACACGACACACAACGCCGTTGCTTTAAAAATGACATTCCAATCAACCGTCACGTTTCGCCCAAACACGTACCACATCGTGAGCAGGCCTACCGCAATCGGTATCGTATAAAAAATATTGGAAACAATCAGCGCCAAGACTTTATAAATCGGCTGGTTGAGCCAGGAGTAACGCAACCGAAGCCGGAAAATAAGATATCGGTTTCCGTGCCAAATGGAGAACGCGACAAACATAAAATAGAGATAGTGAAAAATTAGCTGCCTGCCGGAGAAAATGGTATTATCAATCATGCCCGTTATATTGGGTATCACGATGCCAAAAAAAGGAATCATCACGATTCGAATGGTCAGATCGTTGAGCTCGCTGTTGATGTTTTCGTCGGTCATGGCAGAAATTACTGAAAAAACCATCGTTCTGCAAAGGAAGTCGGAAGGGTTTAACAACCCGTTATCCGGTTTCAGCCCTCATTAATTCGGTTTGAGAAAATTCGCGATTGTTTCAGGAGCCTCCATGAAGTAGCTTTCATTCGCATAAACAAATAACCAAAAAGGAGAATAGTTATGGACATGGGATCAGCATTTAGTACGCTCAATTGGTGGGCGATCATTGTTGCCAGTGTTTCCGCTTTCGTGCTGGGAGGCATCTGGTATTCGCCCTTGATGTTTGGAAACGCATGGATGAAAGTTGCGGGCATGACCGACGATATGGTCAAAAGTGCCAACCCGGCGAAAATTTACGGCGGCGCCTTTCTCTTAACCGTGATCGCCGCCATCAACCTCGGCATGTTCTTAGGCCCTAAGAGCGATCTGGCATTTGGGATTGCAGCGGGTGCCGCAACGGGTATTGGCTGGGTCGCGCCGGCCTTTGGCGTCGTGTATCTCTTTGAGCAGCGCCCGACCTTGCAGTGGTTTATCAACGGCGCTTATTGGGTTGTGACGTTTATCATTATGGGCGCGATTCTGGGCGCGTGGCACTAAAAGACGTATCTCAGGCCCGTGTCCATCACGGGCTTTTTTTTCATTGATCGTTAGATTTCCTTTCAAAATTAAAGAATTTTAATTCTGCTTTAATGATAAATCCTTGCTAATCGAAGCTGAGTGATAGATATTTTCCCATAGATTTGGCTTCTTACTCTGATTTCAGGTCATTATGAGCGACGGTCCTATCACGTTTTTGTTAACCATCACATTACTCTTTCTTGTATTTCTACCCTACTTGTACTTCACCAAACGTAAGCAAGCCCGGGTACAAGTCAGGAAAAATGAAGCCCTAGCGCTGGGGCAAAGGCCCGTGGCGCAGCATCCTTTGATTGACCAAGGACGGTGTATCGGTTGTTCGGCCTGTGTTATTGCTTGTCCGGAACATGCATTGGGAATGATAGACGGGATTGCGGAATTAGTTTATCCCGGAAAGTGTATTGGTCATGGTATTTGCGCCGAGGCCTGCCCGGTCTCCGGAATTAAGATCGTCCTTGATTCGGCCAAATCTACGATCGAATTACCGGTTGTGGACGAAAATTACCAATCCAATATTACCAATTTATTTTTAATCGGTGAACTCGGTGGCATGGCCTTGATTCGTAATGCCATATTTCAGGGAAGAACCGTCATTGAGGGTATTACAGAAACCCTTCGAAAGAAGAAAATTAATCCCCATTCGTCGCCTGAATATGACGTAATTATTGTTGGGGCCGGCGCAGCCGGCTTGAGTGCAGCGCTCATGGCCAATAAAAACGGTTTGAAATATCTCCTTCTCGAGCGCGAGGCTTCCGTCGGCGGCGCCATTTTGAGTTACCCACGCCAGAAGCTGGTCATGACTACGCCCGTTGAAATTCCACAATACGGGCTACTCCGAAAACGCGAATTGTCCAAGGAGGAGTTACTGGCTATTTGGAATGATGTTGTTCAAAAAAATAGTCTGGTCGTAACAACCGGACAACGGGTAGACCATATCACCACGGAAAACAGTCTTTTCACAGTAACGACCGAAAGCGGAAGTATTTATAAAGGCCGGCATATTGTTTTAGCGCTTGGGCGGCGAGGAACACCTCGCAAGCTCAATGTCCCCGGAGAAAATTCGCCGAAAGTCTCGTACGGGCTGATTGAAGCCGTTCGGTACAAACACTCTCACATAATCGTGGTCGGCGCCGGAGACAGTGGTGTCGAGGCGGCCATCGCACTATCCAAACAGGTGGGAACTCACGTGACCGTGATAAATCGTGGAAGTGATTTCTCCAGAATAAATCCAAAAAATCGCGACCGTATATTGGAAGCAGAAAAAAACAAGAACCTTGTTACTTATTACGATTCCGGAGTGCAGGAAATTCAGGAAAAAAGGGTTTTGGTCAAGAGTCCAACCGGAATTGTCGAAATCGAAAACGATTACGTGTTTGTTTTTGCAGGCGGAGAATTACCCACGCCCTTCCTCAAAAAAATCGGTATAGAATTTGTCCAAAAGAATCGGGAGATCGCCGCGTGACACCTGTCCAGCATCGCATCTATATCGGGACCATGATTTTTATTATCGCTGCGGTGGTAGTCGGAATAGGCATCTATGGCTGGGGCTACTATGTCTTGCCGATAGCCGATCGGCACGAGCATGAATCCCATTCACTGATGAGCCCTACAGGGTTCTTGGGCCATGGGATGGGAATTCTGGGGGCATTCCTCATGACGTTTGGCGTAGCCATTTATTCTCTACGCAAGAGGTCGAAATGGATGGCGAATATCGGTTCCATCAAACACATTCTCGAATTTCATATTTTTTTGTGTTTGCTGGGACCGTCTCTTATTGTCTATCACACGGCGTTCAAATTCGGCGGTATCGTCGGCGTTAGTTTCTGGTGTATGGTCATTGTCGTTTCGAGCGGCGTGATTGGACGCTATCTCTATTTACAAATTCCAAAGACGGTTACCGGCCGGGATATCACGCCAATCGAACTTGAAAAAAAAATTACTGAATTGCGAAAAGTGCTTCTGGATACTCATCGTGTGAAAGAAGAAATGCTTCAGCGGATTGACGATATTTCAAAACATTTGATTGAGTCGGCTCAAGGCTCTCTTTTGGTTACATTTCCCAAACTGGTGGTTCAAAATATACGACATGATGCGCGTGTTTTTAGGATGATTCATGCCTTCGGCCGGCCATCCTCTGAGGTTTTAGACCTGCTCAACGAGAAGGCTCATATGCAGAGGCAGTTGGCCAATCTCACGATCGTGCAGAAACTTTTCCGCTATTGGCATCTTTTTCATCTGCCGCTGGCAATTGTCCTGCTGATTATCATGGTCGCGCACATTGTGACGGCATTACTATTTGGATATGGTTGGATTTTTTCAGAATAAAAATGATTCATTAAGGATGTGTTATGAAGAACAAAAAAATACTTATTATTGCGGCCATCCTGTTGATTATAGTCGCCGTGATCAACCTGGTATACGAATCCCGATCTTCTCCCTCAAAATCGCCCGAAATTAAGACACTGGGCGAGAGTCGTGGCGTAAATGGAGCCTCTGCGAATGACAAAAAAGTTATTCCGGCCAATCAAGAAGTTCTTGCCCAAATCAACCAAATCAGAAATCATCTTGAGCATAGCCCAAATGATATCGACCACTGGATTCTGCTTGGTAATTTATTGTTTGATGAAAATCGATTTGAGGAGGCGATCGAACCTTATCAAAAGGCATTGGCTCTCAAACCTCAAAACAATGATGTTCGCACAGATTATGGCGTCAGCCTCTTCAGTACCGGACGTTCCGAGGAGGCGATACAGGAGTTTCAAACTGTACTAAGATCCGATGCGCGCCATCTTACGGCAATGTTTAATATCGGTGTCGTCTATGCGCACCTTGGAAAAAATGATCAGGCCAGGGAGCATTGGAATCGGGTCATTAAGACGGATCCGAATTCCCAATATGCCGGTAGAGCAAAGAATGGTTTGACACAATTGAAATGATGTTTATTAGTGTTTATGCCTCTGATTTTTGACTTCTGTTTATTTGAGCGTGTTTCCCCCTTGAAAAGGGGGCCAGGGGGATTAGACTAATAACTAGCTGAAAGTTTGAATGGGACGCCAATATTACAAAAAAACTTTAAGCCGAAGGGCGATCACGCAAATTGAAAAATAGCTTCATGATCGAACATGGATCGTGTACTGCAAGTAATCGTTGGATTCGCGCATACAAACACGAAATCCCCCTGACCCCCTTTTCAAGGGGGAACGAAAAAAAACTACGCGCAACATGAAACATTATTTTTTAAAAAGTAAGTGGCTCGCCTTATTGCCGTTGATTCTTTTGCTTCCGATGACCACGGTGTATAGTCAATTTTCACCGGGAGAATTAGCTAAGTCCCATGCGTATCTGGAAGGCATGGATAATTGCACACGCTGTCATGATCTCGGCAAAAAATTGGATAAGCAGAAGTGCCTCGATTGCCACACTCTCATCAAAGGCCGTATCGACGCGAAAACGGGATATCACGCCTCTTCGGAAGTTCAGAGCAAAACCTGTATGGATTGCCACCATGACCACCTCGGTCGGGATTTCCAAATGACTGAGTGGAAACCGTCGAAAGAAAAATTTGATCACCGCGTCACGGGATACCAACTTGAAGGAAAGCACAAAACCGCAAAATGTGAAGCTTGTCATAAATCGGAATTTGTAAAAGACGCTTCCGTGAACGCACGTGCAAAGGACGGGCTCAGTCTCTCAAAAACGTTTCTTGGGCTTTCTCAGGAATGCACATCGTGTCATTTTGACGAACACCGAGGACAGCTTAAGGATTGCGCAAAATGCCATGATTTTTCCGACTGGAAAAAGTCGAGTGAGACCTTATTCGATCATACCAAGAC
>JANNSF010000244.1:0-3054 GCA_031402315.1 bacterium
TCGAGTTGATCCCAGAAAGGAATATGCTCGTATTCGTCAAACCAATTGCCTCCGTAGGTCATGTATCCGCTGAACGCGGCCCGAGCAAAGGCAATGATGCGAATCCACATTTCGCGATCACGGCTCATCTTTGGCATTTCAATTCCAATACAAAAACTCTCCATGCCGGCAAGTTCCGCAATTAAACCATGATAAGTTACAAACTGGCTATAATCATCGGCCCAACTCTTTTTATCCACCCCGGACTTCATTTCAATTTCACCGCACCATACACCGGATGAAATCCAGATATGCGGCTTCATCATCACGTGCATATCCAAGGCGTGCGCATCGTCGGACGCTTTGAAAAGACCACCCAGCGTTTCATCCCAATTTTCTTCTAGAACAAAATTGACCTTGGGCTCCGTTGCGGTGCTCGCATAGCCAAAGGGAGTGAGGGATATTGCTTGAACGCCCGTTTCCTTAAGGCTTCGAAGCGATTCCTTAGACTCCTTAGACATATATCCCCGACTAATGCCGTTCGTGTGAGCATAACAAACAGCCTTAAAATATGGAATGGATATGGAGGAACTCGAAGTTTTTGGTAACTCCGGCGGCTGCAACTGAAACGTATTCACATACGCCGCTGCGTTTTTGAATACCGGATCAACCGGATTTTGACTTTGCCAGAAGAGCACCGATAGATACGTGTAGAGAAAAGGATTTTCGTTTACATTGGGCTTTTTTAGAAGCTTTTGCTTGTCCGTGAGTATCAGCAAAGACTGTTTCTTTTTCCACCACTTAAAGTCTTTTCCAAAAAACGTCCCGCTGTAGAAAATACCTAACCCCTCGGTCAATCGGGGAAAGCTATCACCATAAATTTGATAGGCGTAATACACGGAAATAATTTCACAAAACCTCGTGCGTGTAAGCTTCATATTAACAATATGGATGACATTCTTTTTGAGATCAAACGAATATTCCCCCGTATGGCTTGTCATTTCATATTTCGTCTCAAAATCATCGTAAACCCGCACCGTTGGCCGAAAGCGGGCGAGATCCTGCTCAATATAGTGACTCATCGCCGTGTGCATTTGAGTGCGATCGTAATCCATAGGCGTGCCTTGGAAATTGAAATAGTCACCCATTGCGCGCGGGCTGTTTTCAAATTCTTTTCGCTTTACAAACAAATTTATCGAATCATGCCAAATGCCATCCTTTTTATAAATGCGATAAACGGTTTGTCGGTTAGAATTGACCACCAATTCTTCTTCCACTTCGGGCATTCCTTCATCGGCAAGGAATCCCATGAAAAACCATGGATGGACACGACCCCGGGAGACTAATCGAATGCCGAGGGGAGTTTTATGAAGTACGATCGTAGATTTCTCCGGCAGAGACTCTGCCCCGATGAGAATAGTGCCGGCTTTAAGGGACCAACGTTCCTGATGATATTCAGCACTGTCATTGATAAAAGCGTAGTGAGCGGCGGAGTCGCTGAATTTAACAGGCCATCCCAATTGCAATTGGGCCTGCTGATTGGCTTCCATCAGCGACTGCTTCAATAAGGGATCCGGCGTTATGATCTTGTAAATCAAGGGACCGCGATCAAGTTTTTTTTGACTGGAATTGGATCCGCACGAGGCCAACAAAATTCCTATCCATACGAAAATTCGCACGGGACTATTAACGATCATACAGCGGATTAGTTTCTAACTAAGCGGATTATAAGTCAAAGCAAACAATGTTCCGGCCCTTGGATTTGGCCACATACAACTGCTGATCAGCTTTTTCTATTACCTCCGGAAGTAGAGCGCCATGCGCCGGAAAAGACGATACACCAATCGAGAGCGTAATATTTTTCGCACGAAATTCAGAGTGCGGGTTTTCAACGGAAAAAAGATGGGCGAGTTTCTTGGATCCTTCTTCAACATGGGCTCTGATTTTTTCCGCCACAAAGGCAGCGCCTTCAACATCGGTTTCCGGAAGCATGATAATGAATTCCTCACCACCGTATCGAGCCAAAACATCGCTGTCGCGTAAACCCAGCCCGAGATTCTTGGCAACCCACATGAGTACTTCATCGCCAACTTTATGGCCATAAGTATCGTTGAACTTCTTAAAATTATCGATATCCATCATGATAAAGGACAATATGCGCTTATGACGCTTTGCTCTGCTAAACTCACGATGAGAACGGTCATTGAAATAACGACGATTAAATATACCGGTAAGGCCATCTTTTACCGAAATTTCAAACGTTTCCTGATAAACAATCGTGCGCTCTATGGCGACTCCAATTTCGTTGGCAATTAAATGGATGAATTGACGCTCGTTTTCGGCCAATTCATGTGTCGCATAGATACATAAGGCTCGTTGTGTTTTCTTATGGGAGGATAAGGGAAGTGCCAGAAAGGAGCCCTCCGCCTTATGCTTCATCAGGGGAACCCATTCAGTCTTTTGATTGAGTACCGGAATGAAATATTCCTTGGATTGTTTGATGACTTTTTCAGCCGCGTCGTTCACAATGTTCAAAAATCCAGATTTTTTCGCCGAGTCCGAGCAGAACGCAACATGCATACCCTCGATCGTCTTATTAACCAGCGCGTATTCAGAAACCAATGTAATCTCCGACAACATGACCTGAATGATGTTATTCAGCTTACCCATGTCGTAGGTCGAATTGAGCATCGCGGCAATTTTGTAAAGCAGTTTTGTTTCGTGAAGACGTTTCGATAATAGTTGATTCTCCCCTACGACACGCGTATACGAGTCTTCAAGTTCGTGAACGCGTCCTTTCAGTTCTTTAATCAAGATATTCTCCGTCGTTGTTTCGGCTTTTGGATGGGACTGGGACTTCATTGGCAATTTTTTGTTATATGCGTTGACGCGGTCATGCCGTCTTCTTAACGGCTTTTTTTGCCTCACTAAAAAGTAATTTAGGCGCTTCCTCCGACATGATGCATCCGGCATGAATCGTTACCGATTTCAAATTGGACATGGATGGCATTTCGTACATGATATTGATCATAAATTTTTCCAGAATGGCACGGAGGCCACGGGCACCTGTTTTCC
>JANNSF010000245.1:0-10827 GCA_031402315.1 bacterium
ATGGACAATTCACAATATGTTTGACCCTAAGGGATATTTTTATTTCCAAAAAACAAGATTCTTTACAAACAAAATTGCTTATATTCGCTGGTCACAGGCATGGATGTATTATGCCTTAAGTTTTTTAGATAATGAAACCCTCTGACGAAACAATTAATATTTTAGGCTTTGAGATTATAACGCACGATAGAAAATTGCTATTGAGCACGATCGAAGCCAAGCTCATCAATGGTTCGGGATATTGCCATCTCCTGGCGATTAATGCGGCAAAAGTCTGTAAAGGCCTCCGGAATCGAAGCTTGGGTATTGCAATTAACGAAGCGGCTCTCGTTTACCCCGATGGATTTGGAGTTGCGTGGGCGATGAGAAAGAAATCCTCCAAGCGATTCAACAATATTCCGGGCTGTGAAATCTTTTTGGATATCATGAGAATTGCGGATAAACAAAAGACCCGCGTATATATTTTAGGAGCAACGGAATCGGTTATTAGCGAAACGCAAACTCGCTTTCAGAAGGATTTCCCAAATGCCATTATTATCGGCATGCGGCACGGCTTCTTCTCCGGTGTCGAAGAAAAACGATGCGTCATTTCTGAAATAGTCCAACAGCGGCCGCAATTAATTTTTGTCGCGATGGGATCACCCATACAGGAAAACGTGATTTCCGAATTTTTTGATGAGTGCAAGGCTCAGAATATCGCCAATTTGTTGGCGATGGGACTTGGAGGTAGTCTTGATATTTACACCGGCCATGTCCAGCGTGCACCGCGATTGTTTATTAAATTGCGATTAGAGTGGTTTTACCGTTTTATGACTCAACCGTTTTATCGTTTTACGAATACGCTACTCATCCCCAAATTTGCCGGACTCTTTTTGGCCTCTCACTACCTTAAATACCACAAATATCGATGAAAGCCCATTTTTTAGAATATTGCGTCGCCCTTCTGACGGGCGTTGTTGTTGCGATCGTATTGACGCCCATTATACGGAATCGGTTCCTCAGGCATGGTATCGTTGACAAGCCCAGTGAGCGCAAGATTCACACGTTAGCCGTTCCTCGTTTTGGAGGCATTGCACTTTTCGTCGGATTCTGGTGTGCAATGCTTGTGATGATGGTCTTTTTTCCAAATTTCTTAGACGATCATGGTACCCAAGACCGCATTCGTCAAACACAGGGTCTTTTTTGGGCGTCTCTTTTGGTTTTTTTGGTTGGTCTTATTGATGACCTAAAAAGTATGAAGGCCTATTGGAAATTACTTGCTGAATTATCGGCAGCCTACATATTAATCCTCTTTGGTGTGAACGTCGAAGTTATTTCAAATCCATTTGGAAGCAATATCGAATTGGGTTGGCTAAGTTACCCGTTCACCATGCTTTGGGTAAGTGGAATTATTGTTTCGGTAAATTTTATTGATGGCCTTGATGGTTTGGCTTCCGGCGTGGGAATTATGATTTGTATGACATTTTTTCTTATCGGGATTCATGCCGATAGACTCTATATATCAATTGTGAGTATCGCGTTGGCCGGGAGCATTGTTGGCTTCTTAAGGCATAATTTTTTTCCCGCGACGATTTTCATGGGCGACTCAGGTAGCATGTTTCTTGGATTGGTCATTGCAGGACTCGGTCTTATGTCCTCTCAAAAATCAACCGTGAGCTTTACCATATTAACTCCCCTCATCGCCATGGGGTATCCGGTTATCGACACTTTGCTTACAATAATCCGACGCTCCAAATCGAAAGATCTATTCAGCGCCGAACGAGGTCACATTCATCATGTTCTGCTCTCCCAAGGCTACAGCCATCCCAAAACTGTCGTATTCCTCTATATTATTTGCCTTTTTTTTGCGACCATGGCATTCTTGTTTACGGTCTTCAACGAATCCAGCACCTTTAGTGTTGGCGTCATAATTTTCGTCGCAATTTTCACGCTTTTGTTTGTTAAAATTATTTACATATTCAAAAATAAAACTCAAAATAGAGACAACTCGATGGAGAATCCGTGAGGAAACTTTCTCCATTATTTTTACTTGTTGTACATTTCACTTTCGCTCAGGATATCTCTTATCCGTACCTGTACGTTGACCATTGGGCCTACACTTATCTGGAACTTTTACAGAACCGGGGGCAATTGACCGAACTTAGTCACTTAGTTCGACCATTTAAGCGCATGGATGTCGCGTTGTCGCTAAAAAAGCTCGATTCGGAAAAATTAACATCGGCCGAAAAACAATGGCGGATTTGGCTTGAGCAGGAATTTCAAGATGAACTAAAGTCTCTTGACGGTGGCAGTGTGGATTCCAGACTTGAGGCACGGTTGAATGCCCAATTTAGTGAGACCGGGCGTAACAGTTCGTGGCAAACCAATTATTTTATTAATCCGGAGGTTAATGTGCTCACGAGTCATCTTGCGGTGGCTACTCGTGGCACAATTGATCGAAGTTTTCAGCGTGACCCTTCTTATACTGGATATAAAACATCTCTGGTAGGTGCGCGTGTTACGGATGGATATGGACTGTTCCAATTTTCGCGATTGGAATTTTTTGTTGGCCGCTTCGCTGAAAACTGGTCCCCAATTCTTCACAAGAGCCTAATCCTATCCGACAATACGCTCACTTACGATAAACTGGGATTCCAATTTACTACCAAGCGGTTATCCTTCAGAAGTTTTTTTGCCAAGCTAGATAACTATCAGCAGGCGACGCGCTATTTTAGCGCCCACCGTTTTGACCTTTTATTCAATAATGGCATTCAGTTTGGCTTTTCCGAAACGGTTGTTCACGGCAGCCCACAAGGCCGCAAAATGCCGATCAATCTTTCGTATCTCAATCCATTTGAGATTTATGCGGATGTACAGCATAACGATAAACAAGAAGCCAATGAAATGATTAGTATCGATGCTTTCATCCCCTACCGTCAATGGAATTTTCGTGGGCAATTTCTAATTGACGACTTCATTCTCGATGGCGCCGATAAACCACCACCTAACCGCAAAACATCGCCCGATCGACTTGGCTTTCTATTCGCTTTACAGCACCACAATTTCCTGGTCGACAATTCGCAATGGACACTGACTTACGAGCGGATTGGAAGTTATACGTACAATCTGAAATCAAATCGGCCATGGCAATCTTACACCTTTCAAAATCGTGGAATCGGCAATTTAGCTAACGATCGCGACAGTTGGACTCTGGCCATCGGATACTTTGCAATTTCAAAAATTTTGATTGATGCCAATATGACCTATGATAGACAGGGTCAACGAACTTTATTTTCGCATGATTATGACGAAACGAATCCCATTGTAGTCGGTAAATTTCCCCGTGGAATTGTTGAAAAGCAAGTAGCCGTCAAATTGAATACGTTTTACCGGCATTCAAGAATTGTAAGCGGAGGTGTGGAGATAGGAAGCGATTTCATATCCAACCACAAGCATGTTAAAGGCTCCAATAAAACCTTGTTCAATGCTCGGATCCAAATAAACTATCTTCTTGATCATTCTTTTTCACTCGAGGACTAAATTTGTTCATACTGGGCATATCAAGTTTTTATCATGATTCGGCAGCCGCACTGGTGAGGGATGGCGAAATTCTTGCGGCGGCGCAGGAGGAACGGTTCACAAGAAAAAAACACGACGAGCGTTTTCCAAGACATGCGGTTCATTACTGTTTGACTCAAGCCGGGATAGATATTACTCAAGTTGATATTGTTTCATTCTACGAAAAACCTCTGGTTAAATTTGAACGTCTTCTGCGCTCCTATTTTGCATATTCACCCATTGGGCTTTCTTCTTTTATCAAAGCAATGCCCCAGTGGATTCGACGCAAACTTTGGATGCCCGAATTATTGATGGATGAGCTAAAGGGATTTACCGGCAAGCTCATTTATCCCGAGCATCATGAATCGCATGCCGCCGCAGCCTTTTATCCGTCCCCATTTGATGAAGCCGCATTTCTTACAATTGATGGCGTTGGAGAATGGACGACGACCAGTTATGGAGTTGGTAAAGATAATAGGATTGATATCGAATCGGAAATTCATTTTCCTCACTCCTTAGGTCTGCTTTACTCGGCTTTTACTTATTACACCGGGTTTAGAGTAAACTCAGGTGAATACAAGGTTATGGGTTTGGCTCCGTACGGCGACGACAAGTATTCGGACTTGATTTACAAACATTTGATTGACCTGAAGGAGGACGGCTCCTTTCATATGAATATGGACTATTTTGACTACGTCGCGGGACTCACTATGACCAATTCGAAGTTTCATGCACTTTTTGGTGGCCCACCACGGAAGGCCGAGTCTAATTTGACCCAACGTGAAATGAATCTTGCAAAATCCATACAAGTCGTAACGGAAGAGATCATGATGCGTATGGCGAAGCATGTGAGAAACACAACGGGCCAGAAAAATCTTTGCTTAGCCGGCGGTGTAGCGCTCAATTGTGTCGCCAACGGAAAATTACTTGCCGACCGCATTTTCGATAACATCTGGATACAGCCTGCGGCAGGCGATGCCGGAAGTGCTCTTGGCGCCGCACTATTCGCATGGCATCAATATCTAAACAAGCCAAGACAATCAAATTTCCCAAAAGATTCACAAAAGGCGACCTACCTTGGACCTTCATTTTCGGATGAGGAAATAGAGGCCTTTTTAGCAGACCATCATGTTCCGTTTACTAAGCTAGTTCACCAGGATATGCTCACTCAGGTCGCCGGCATTTTGGCCGATGAAAAGGTTGTCGGGTGGTTTCAAGGACGCATGGAATTTGGGCCGCGAGCACTTGGAGCGCGAAGCATTCTTGGCGATCCCCGTTCCACTAAAATGCAATCGATCATGAATCTTAAAATCAAATATCGTGAGTCGTTTCGCCCATTTGCACCGAGCGTAATGCGTGAAAAAGCGCACGAATACTTTCAGATGGACTATGATAGCGCTTATATGCTTCTTGTCGCACCGGTGCACGATAATATTAAGATTGCTATGACGCCTGAACAAGAATCCCTTTTTGGTATTGAAAAGTTAAATATACCCCGATCGATTCTTCCAGCTGTGACGCATGTTGACTATTCCGCGCGAATACAAACAGTGGCCCAAGAGACCCACGGCGTCTATTATGAATTATTGAATGCGTTTTTCAAAAAAACAGGATGCCCTGTTTTGGTAAATACTTCGTTTAATGTTCGGGGTGAACCTATTGTGTGTACTCCTCAAGACGCTTTTCGTTGTTTTATGCGCACCGAGATGGACTTTCTAATTCTTGGTGACTTTGTTATCAATAAAAAAGAACAAACTCAAACCCTTGACAATAAGGATTGGATGAGGGAATTTGATCTGGACTAAATTATGACAGAAATAGCAAAAGACATTTTGTTTGAAATCAGGGAAATCAAAACGGATCCAAAATCACTTCGAAGATTTGGTATTATCTTGGCTGTAATTATACTTATTGTAGGGCTTTGGATGTGGCGAAAAGATTATTCTTGGTTTGGCGAAATGGCTGTTGTCGGGTTCGCCCTATTCGGATTGGCCCTAATAGCCCCAAAAGCATTCCTCCCGTTCTATTATGCGCTTACATCCGTATCCATCGTAATCGGATATTTTGTTTCGCGAGTTTTGTTGTCGCTTATTTATTTTATATTTCTGGCTCCTATTGGTATTTTCGCGCGAATTTTCGGGAAGGACCTGTTAAAACAGAGGATGGACAAAAAAGCTCTCACCTATTGGATTCCAAAGGCGAAAAACACAGATACCCAAACCTATGAGCGATTGTACTAATGCATAACACAGAGACATCACCGACGGAGCAGATGACGTTTCTAGACCATCTTTCAGAATTCCGTTCACGCTTAGTTAAAATTGTCATGTCGGTTCTCCTCATGATGGCCATATCGTTTGTCTTCAGCAATGATATTATCAAGTGGCTCCTCTATCCACCCATGATCATCCCTAATCTAAAGCCACCTATACAACTCATGCGTCCTGTTATAACGCAAGTTCAAGGCCTTATGATGGTCAAGATCCAAATCGGCTTCATAACCGGCATTGTTCTAAGCCTACCGTTGATTTTATTTCAACTTTGGCGATTTATTTCTCCAGGGCTAAAAAAGCAGGAACGCCGATACGCGATACCAATTATACTTTTCGCCACATTTTTTTTCATAATTGGTGCCACTTTCGCCTATCTGGTAGTCATCCCGATTACGTTAAATTTCTTGCTCACCATGGGTGGAATTGACGCAGAACTTGGTATCGTAGTAGAAAACATGATTGATCTGGATATGTATCTTGGTTTCGTTTCAGGCTTTATGTTAATCAGTGGCCTTACGTTTGAAATGCCGGTTGTTGCTTATTTTCTGTCGAAAGTCGGAATTTTGACGGCCCCGTTTATGCGTCACTATTGGCGCCATGCTGTGTTGTGTTGCCTTTTGGTTGCGGCGATCGTCACGCCAACAACCGATATGATAACCATGTTTGTCGTTGCAGCGCCGATGGTGCTTCTCTACGAGATGAGCATTTGGGTTTCTTACTTTGTAAACAGGAAAAAGAAATGAAATTCATAGTACCATTTTTCTTTTTTGGTATTTTTGGATGTAGCATTCATTCTTCACATGTGCAAGTGGTCAACGCGGAAAAAATGCTACTTGGGAATGTTACAATAAATGAGCTTTTTGAGACCTTTGAGACTTTTGAAGAACATTATAAAAGTTTTACGCCTTCGGATTCAATTTTAGAGACTGTCAATAACTATAAGGATTCGTTACGCGTTGAAATATTTTTCGGGTCCTGGTGTGGCGACTCTAAGAGGAACTTATCTCCCTTTTTGAAAATTTTTGATTCAGCCGGCAATTCTAGAATCACTTACATACTGCATGGCCTGGACCGCTCGAAGGTCGACTTACGATCCGGCACCGAAGCCTTCCGGATAAAGCGCGTTCCAACACTCGTGTTTCTTCGAAACAATGAGGAAATGGGACGCTTTACAGAATTCCCAAAAACGGACATTGAATCCGACTTAATTCTTATTCTCCGGAATGCAAAAAAGTAAGCGGATTATTTTTTTTTCTGGCAAGGGTGGAGTTGGAAAAACATCCGCCGCTGCCGCAACCGCTCTGGCTTGTGCTGATAGTGGGCTCCATACGATTCTCTTGAGCGTCGATCCGGCTCACAATGTTTTAGACATTTTCCAATTTCCCCAATCTACACAAACTGTTCAAGTTACGAACCACCTGTCCATATTGGAAATCAACCCATTTACCGAGCTCGAGGCGAATTGGGGAAACATAAGGGACTATATCGCTTCATTGATGTCCATGATGGGAGCCGAAGAGACCATTGCCGGTGAACTTGCAATTCTACCCGGGATGGATAATCTATTTAGCCTTTTACGTATCTTGGACTTCCATAACAATTCCCAATATCAGGTTATCGTCGTCGATATGGCGCCTACGGGTGATAGCCTGCGATTGCTGAGCTTGCCACAGATCGTGTCCGTGGCTCTTCGAATTACGCGTTACTTGGAGAAGTACATATTTTCGCCCGTTATCAGGCCTGCGTCAAGGGTTTCCAAGTCCCTTCGCAGTATGGTGGCGCCATCAGACGTGACCAAATCATGGGAGACTATTCTCGAGCGGATTCTCGCTCTTAAAAGGATTTTAGAGGAGAAGGAATCGGTTTCTACACGGTTAGTTCTAAACCCTGAGAAACTGGCCATCGCGGAAACTCAACGTGCACTTACATACTTCAGCCTTTTCGGAATGCCCGTTGATCAAATTATTGTCAATCGCATCCTGCCGCAAGAGGCCAATTCACCTTTTCTAAAGGAATGGATGATTCAACAGGCTGACAATCTGGAGCGCATCCGCCAATATTTTTCTCCGTGGCCAATTCGTGAAGCTCCAATGATGAAGCAGGAGATCTGTGGCTTGGCCAAACTCATGGCATTTGGAAAGGCTATTTATGGCCAAGATAATCCATCTCAGGTATTCTTTGTGAATCAACCCTTGAAAATTACCTCAACTGCGAAAATCCGGCAAATTGCAGTTCAATTACCCTTTTTGGACATTAATTCGACGGAGATAAGCGTCGATTCTCGAGGCGGTGACCTATTGATTCATTGGGGGTCTTATCTTCGCGTATACCGTATACCGGATTCATTTACTCACTTGGTTCCCGACGTCGCGGAATACAGAAATGGATGGTTAGAAATAAATTTCATTAAAACAAAGGGCCTCCATGGCTAAACTTGCATTATTGTCTCTCTTATTACTCGGCCCAACTCGGATTTATTCACAACCAGAAGCATGGTCGCATGGTGAATTGAAGTGGTATGTCATTTCTACACCGCACTTTCTAGTCTACTATCACGATCATCCGAATGCTTTAGAATATCCCCAACTTAAAGGTCCCGAACGGACCGCGCGCGCGGCGGCACAAATTGCCGAAGAAATCTACGAACCCATAACGACTCTCTACGGCCATAAACCCGAGCGAGTCAGTTTTATTATTCGCGACACCGATGACTATTCCAACGGAGGTGCCTATTACTACGATAACAAAATTGAAATCTGGGCTTCGAGTTTGGATTATGAACTCCGCGGTACACACCATTGGCTTAGGAATGTGATCACGCACGAGTTTGCCCACATGGTCTCCATTCAAGCAATGATGAAATTCCCAAGAAAGATTCCGGGTATCTATCTCCAATATATGGGATACGAGAAAGAGCGCCGCTTGGACGTACTTCGTGGGTTTCCAAATCGTGTGGCTTCTTACCCAATCGCCGGGATCGTTCTTCCGGTTTGGTTTGCAGAGGGGGTTGCACAGTATCAGTCGAAAGCATTTGACTATGAATTTTGGGATTCCCATAGGGACATGATTTTGAGGGATCGCGCGTTGCATGAAAACTTACTGTCCATCAACGAAATGGGCGTTTTTGGTAAAAACAGCATTGGCAATGAATCTGCGTACAATAGCGGATATGCGCTCGTAAGCTACATGGCAGACCAATATGGCGAGGATGTTCTCAAGGCAATTACTCATGCGTCAAGCAAACCCTTTGAAAGCTTTGATGGAGCTATTAAGAAAGTAACCGGTAAATCGATGGATGCCCTTTACGACGAATGGTCACAAAAAATCACGTCAGACTATAAGGCAACCATCAAAACACTTGGCACTTTGCAGAAGGGTAAACTGATTTTCTCGAAAGGCACTTCAAATTTCTACCCGACATTTTCGCCGGATGGGTCCAAATTTGTCTTTGTTTCAAATACCGGCAACGACTACTTGAGTCAGAATTCGATGTACCTTTATGATCTTGCGAACCACAGCACTATCAAATTAATAAACGATGCCGATGGCATGCCATCATGGTCTCCGGACGGCCGCTATCTCATTTATTCCAAGAATCTGGACAAGAATCCAAACCATTCTCAATATAACGATATCTACGTCTACGAAATGGCTACAAAAACGGAGAAACGCATAACTCGGTCGCTTCGCGCTTTTTCGCCCATTTTTTCGCCGGACATGAAGAGTATATATGCCATCATAAATCGGGACGGATCCAATAATATTCTTCGCATTGATGGACAAGAGGAAAATTTGGCGAATCCACGCGAACTTCAACCTTATCGCGCCCCTAGGGGAATGTCGAGTCGTTTTCTTACGCACTTCGAGAATGGACGGCAGATCTACAAGCTTGCTATAACACCGGAGCATAGAATCTTCTTCGATACATCTATCGATGACGGGCGTGATATTGCGAGTATTGATTCAGCGGGGCAAGATTTTCAGATGCTGTCGGCAGAACACTATGATGAACGCTCCCCATCCCTCAGCAAAGACGGAAAAACATTATATTACGCGTCCGACAAAACCGGTATTTTTAATATTTATGCAAAAGACCTCACGACAAAAACTGATATTGCGCTCACCAATGTAACAGGGGGCGGGTTTTATCCTTCTGTTTCATCATCCGGCCAGATGGTGTTTACACTTTATGACAATGTTGGATTTAAGATTAGCTTACTAAGTTCACTCGCTCCTGTCAGTTTGGGATCTTACTTAGTCAAAAATCCGAATATTTCGCCCGAAAAGCCTGATTTCTACCCGAAACGCACACCGTCCTATCCGAAATCTTACGTGGATCAAATACGCTCGGCACCGGATTCGGCAAAAAAATACAAGACTACTTTCCTCGACTTTTCATTTTTGCCGGTTGTAAGATTGGATTACGGAACAGTTAAACCCGGCATGTATTTTTATTCAAGCGATGTTTTGTCAAAATCATCCTTTTTTGGAGGCGTTTTGACAAATCGCCAGTTTGACTACGATCTATTCGGGATTATGGAATTTGGTGGATTTGGGCCAACTCTTTTTCTTGAATTGTACAACTCGGTGCGTTCACGCACATTTCGAAACGACGGTGATCCAACCGATGGTATCAATAACGACTTAATTGAAAAAGACCGATTGGAGCTTCGTGAAGTGGATGCAGGAATTGATTTAAGTTTATTGAGACCTCGCGACTTGAGGCTCAATTACACTTATATCGAATCCAATATCAAGGTTGGCGGAAGAAAGTATGACTTTCGCGAGGGATTCTACAGGGCCATTCCTCGTACCGGCAATATCAAATATTTTTATGGGAATGATTTTTTTGCCAACTGGAAGTATTCGGATCTAAAACAATCTGTTGATTATGAGATCAATCCGCGCGGAGGAAGGAAACTTTCGCTAAAGTATGGGTACAATTTTGAAAACCTGATTCGAGGGTTTGCGGTCAATTCCGGAAACGGCTCAACCGATGAACTTTATACCAAAGCCC
>JANNSF010000246.1:0-2161 GCA_031402315.1 bacterium
TTGCTCATTCCGTTCTGCCTGCGGTATTTAAATTGGGCTTGAAGCGATTGGCGGTTGTCTATAGTCATGAAATTGGACCGAATTCACGCGCACTGTTTGAGCGCAATAAAGACGTATTTCGGAAACATAATATTCAGATCCTTTTCACCGAATCCGAAGCAGAGGCATACGGTTGGCTGGACAAGATGAAATGGGTCCCACCGGAACCAGCCATAAACGGCGATTTGGTCTGAGCAAACGGAGGATTATGATACTACTAAAGCCCTATCTTTTCCTTTTTCAAAAGACAAAAAATCAGTCGAGTTATTTTACTTGACCTGATTCACAATCATAACAGTTGATTCATTTCGTTAGGGATTCACCGTAACAATAACATTATCAATATTTGCTGAAACACTGCAGCCGGCATCTCCACCACAAACTGCTTCAATCAGAAACGAAATGCCTTGTGAGACATCCGTGCCGCCCGGAATGGTATAATTGCCTGTAAAGGTAGTCCAGCCAGCCCCCAACGTAGGTGCAGGATTGAAGACATACGTAAAGGATGCACCCGGTGACACCTTTTCTCCAAAGAGCAGTACATTAAAAATGGCACCGGGCGGCACTACAACTCCTTTATGATCGAAGGTGATGCGAACCACATCGCCTGCCTGTACGGTTCCGGCACTAATTCGTTCCTGCTTGAATGCAGGGTTGCTCGGGCCACCAGTGGTCAACTTACCTGATGACGTTCCACCATTATTCGTGGTGTTATCTAGGGCTGCTGTGCCACCATTTTGAAATAGCATCCATCCTGTGGTGCCATTCTCAAAATCTCCATTGGTCACAATGTTGTTATTAATGATTGCTAACGTACTCTTAAAAACATTGGAAGATCCGGAAGAATGAGAAGCAGTTAAGCTTACCATGTATGAGCCAGTAGGATAGGTTTTTATGGGATTGACTTCGGTTGAAGTGTCACCATCTCCAAATTCCCAAAGATATATGGTTGAATTGGTGGAGGTGTTGAGAAAAGTTACTGTGCCTGTGGCTTCATTTACTGTATAGGTGAAGCCTGCAGTTACTGTCGGAAGTTCATCCTTGCATCTAACAAAGATAAATGCCATCATGCCGACAATCAATGTCAGCTTAGTGCATTTGAAAAATAGCTTCACGGTCTTTAGCATAATTAGTTAAACGATTATTTAAATACCCTCACGTACCCAACAGAAGCGCGCGAAGTTGATTTTTGAATGCTAGTGCAATTAAGTAGAAGATTTGTGAATAGCGATCAGTGAATTTTAGTAAAGCCTATGACGGCACATTGTCCTTTTGCACTGCGAAAGCTGAATAAAGAATTCCCCTTGGTCGTCTCAAAATTTACTTCTTAATTACTTTGAACCTATGACGCCCGCTTCCTTCGTGCATTTCAAGTAGGTAGAAGCCTGGCGTTAGATGGTGTACGCTTGCCTGGTAAACCTCTCCGCGTCTTTCAAATTCAATAGCGTGTTGTCTTCCGGTAAGATCGACTAACTGCACATTGAACAGTTCCCCTTGTATTCCGACTAATTCAAGAAAATCTTCAGCTGGATTGGGGTAAGCGCTTACTGAATTGCCGGAGCGCCACAGATCACCTGTTACGATAGGCGTATGGAAATAGACGTTATCGATAAAAACAGTACTGGTGCCCGCGGGGATACCCGCAAATATGATTTGAGACACATGACCTTTTGTAGATAGTCCTGTAAAGTCACTCAATGGGATATCAAAACTATTCCAGCCTCCCAGGGTAGGGTTAAAGGTAAGTTCATGTGCTTTGTCATCAGCTCCGCCAAAAGCGTTGTTGGCCCCGAAATCAACCAGTTTTATTTTGAGTGTAGTAGCATTGGCGGTCCAGGCATCGAAATGGAAATAAACCATGTTCGTGGCGTTGATTGAATTAGCCCCTGTTGCTTCTATGCCTGCAAAGTCCAAAGAAGAATATCTTTTTACATTGTCACCGGCTATTTGCAATTCGTCCATCTGTAGTTGTGCCGGCGACCAATCTGCTCGCCAAGTATTGACTGGCACATTTGCATAAGCATTGCTGAACAATGATATGACATTGGCAGGATCGAGCGTTGGCGTTGTTGCTGCAATCAACGGTTCGTTTACTGGAATTCCTTTTTGATACACCCTTACA
>JANNSF010000247.1:0-6940 GCA_031402315.1 bacterium
ATCCCGCCGTCGCGTAACTTGATCCAGGTCCCGTTTTCCTTTAAAATCATAGGAGGATTATGACACGCATACGTAAATTGCATGACCAACTTTTCAAAATCAATAATCGCATAAAAGAACGTAGCGTACCGACCTTCCGCAGTATTATTGCAAACCAGATTGTTCAGCTCGTTCACGGTTTCGTGCGTCGTCAGGTATTCATGCACCATTCCACGGAATCCAGTGTATAGCATAGCCATCATAATAGCTCCCGGTACGCCCTTACCGGATACATCGCCGATACAAACACCAATCTGACGTTCGCTGAGTTTTACGACATCATAAAAATCACCACCCACGGCAAAGCACGGCAGGCTTTTAGCCGCCATCTGGAGATTGGCGACTTTTGGCAGGTTTTGCGGTAAAATCGCTTGTTGGATTTTGCCGGCAATCTGCATCTCTTTTTCAAATTCTTTATTCTTAAATGCCTCATCCATCAATTGTGCGTTCTTGATAGCAATTCCAGCCTCACCCGCAAATGCATTTAGAATGTCAAGAAACCCTTCATGGTAAGCGCCCAGAGAATCGCTTTCGAGATTTAACACGCCAATGACCTGAGTGCCTTCGCAAATCGGAATGGTTATTTCCGACTTGGTTTCCTCACGCACCATTACGTAACGGTCATCAAAGGTCACATCTTTGACGATCACCGGCGCACAGATTTTTGCAACATACCCGATCAAGCCGATTCCTACGTGCATACTGATTTGTTCCATCACGACGGGATCATATCCCCGAAGCACCGCGCTTTCAATTTCTTGCGTTTTTTCATTGACCAAAAATATCCCCGCGGCGTCATACGGCATCATCGTATGCACACCATCCAAAATCATTTCTAGAAGTTTTTCGACTTGTATTTCCGTATTAAATTTTTTGGCAATACTGAGAACAATCTCTTTTTCTTTTAGACTTTTTTGCAACTGGGCCGCAAGCCGGGCGTTTTCAAGAGTATTGCCCACGCGTTGAAGCGATAAATATAAAATACGTTTGTCCTCCTCGGTGGATAAATGTCGTTCTTCGCCCAAAAGGACTAGCGCGCTGACGCCTTCCTTATTGTGTAAGGGAATGATCCAATGGCTTCCTTCGTGATGCATAAGCCGTAACGATTCGAAGAGTGGCGACGCCTTCAAGTTTTCTAGAATATCGGGAATCACTTCCTCTCGCCTTTGATGAAACTCCTTTTCGAATAGATTAACATCGGTACGAATTTTTTTGGTCATTAGATCTTCTTTTCCAAAGTGACTGACCAGGGAGAAACCGTCGGCAATTTTCAAATAAATCGCCGCTTGTTTTGTATCGACGACTTGAACAAGGCTCTCCGTCAGAACATCGGCCATTTCTTTATAACTCATCGCGGTCGATAAACGGCTGTCGAGCTCGCGCATTTCCTTTTGTCGCAAATGAAAGTAGCGAAACAGAACACGACGCAGTGAATATTCGACCCATTTGCGAATCGGTTCGTAAATAATGACGATCGTCAACGCTTTAAAAAAGAATATGACGTAGTCGTTGGTCCGCGGAAAGTAAGCGTCCTGGATGTACTCGGCGATCAAAAAAATGACGATAAAGATAGACACTAATATCGTGTATTGGCTGGCGTCGTATAGAAACTGGCGGGATAACTTTTTCATGTATCTATGATCGTGCTTTAGACAGGTTACTCAAAACGGGCGTAATATAGACGGCGAAGCATAAAATTGCAAGGCGACTATGAATTAATCTGATTTTGCCGTTTAGGCAGGCTTTTAGTTAGTGTTTGGAATTCCTTGCCACAAAATATAGATTGATGACCATGAATCTATTCGACGACGACTTATCTTCAAAGCCCGCTTCAGCAAATATGCCGCTGGCAGAACGCATTCGACCGAAAACACTTTCAGAATTCGTCGGTCATGACCATTTGCTTTCCACCGGCAAATCCTTGCGTGTTCAAATCGAATCCAAAAAATTGGTCAGCATGATTTTTTGGGGGCCGCCGGGATCCGGAAAAACCACTTTGGCTCGCCTCATTGCGCGCGAGACCCATGCTCAATGGATGGCGCTGAGCGCGGTAGAGTCCGGTGTTGCGGAAGTTCGGAAAATCTTATTGGATGCCAAACGGCTACAAAAAACCAACGGCGCACGACTGATTTTGTTCATTGATGAAATTCATCGATTCAATAAATCTCAGCAGGATGCGCTCCTGCATTCGGTCGAAGAAGGGCTTATCACGCTGATCGGGGCAACCACCGAAAATCCTTCGTTTGAAGTCATTCATGCGCTTCAGTCCCGATGCAAAATCTATCGGCTGGAATCGCTGACCGATGACAATTTGCAATCCATTTTGAATCACGCCCTCACGCAGGATGAAATTCTCAAAACAAAAAAAATCGAGATCGAAGCGCCGGAATTATTAGTCTTCATGGCCGGCGGTGATGCACGAATTCTACTCAATACGATGGAACTCGCCATTCAGCTCGGAACGACTCCGGAAAATGAGAATATCACCTTAACAAAATCGCTCATCGAAGAAGCTTATCAAAAACGTCTCTCCGCGTACGATCGCAGCGGAGAATCGCACTACGATATGATCAGCGCCTTTATCAAAAGTATTCGCGGAAGTGATCCGGACGCGGGTTTATACTGGATGGCACGTATGCTGGAGGGCGGTGAAGATCCCAAATTCATTGCGCGTCGTTTGATCATTCTTGCGTCCGAAGATGTCGGCAATGCCGATCCGTATGCGCTTACGCTCGCCGTTTCGACTTTCACCGGCGTAGATTACATCGGCATGCCCGAGGCGCGCATCGTGCTGGCACAATGTGTCACCTATCTCGCGTCCTGTCCGAAAAGCAATGCGGCCTATCTTGCCATAGACGAGGCCTTAGCCGACGTCCGTGATCAGATTCAATTTCCTGTGCCGCTCCCCCTTCGTAATGCACCGATGAAACTTATGAAATCCATGAATTACGGAGAAAATTATCAATACGCGCATGATTTTAATGACCATGGAGAGCCGCATTTCGTAGAACAAAATTATTTGCCGGAGGAATTATCCGGAAAAATTTATTATCGCCCGACTTCCAATGGCGGTGAAAAGCGGCTCAAAGAACGGCTGGAAAAGATTTGGAAGAAAAGGAAATTGTAACATGAAGAAACCGCCCACGTTCGGCAGGCGTCTCATGACAGCTCTGACTTCACGGCTTTGCGAAGCGGCGGCCTTTTCTGTCCCTAAATCACAAAAGCCTCGATGAAGGCTGCTAATTTGGTAAAGTGTCAATATACTATCGGCAAATTTTTGAAGAAGAATTCATTACTTGAAAAGCCCTTTTTAATTGACTTTTTTTAACACTTGATATTACTACCGTGATGCGTTACTATTGACTTATGATAGTATCGTTCTATTCGAAAGAGGCCGAGCTCATTTGGAATGCATCCTATTCAAGGAAGTTACCATCAACCATTCAGGATGTTATTCGACGTAAGCTTAGAATGATTAATAATTCGTACACTATTAGTGATTTACGAATTCCCCCATCAAATCATTTTGAACAACTGAAGGGAAATCGAAAAGACCAGTATAGTATTCGAGTTAACGACCAGTGGAGAATTTGTTTTAATTGGAGAGATGGAAATGCCCATAATATTGATATCGTCGACTATCATTAAGTCCTAAGGAGTAATTATGAAGAAAATGCGAAACATACATCCGGGAGAAGTTCTTGAAGAAGAATTCATTAAGCCGTTGGAAATAACAGCCTACCGGATTGCAAAAGAAACCGATATTCCTCAAACCAGGTTGTCTGAAATCATCAAAGGAAAGCGAAAGGTATCCGCGGATACGGCCTTAAGGCTAAGCAAATATTTTGGCAATTCGGCGCAATTTTGGCTTGGATTGCAGAGCGATTATGATCTTGAACAAGAAAGACAAACCATTGAGAGAGATTTGAATCGCATTCAACAATATGCCGGTATTTCAATTTCAAAAGTAATAGCGTAGAGAATATAACATGAAAATTAAAATCACACGCCTCTCCCCGTCGGCTCAAATTCCGTTTTATGCTAATCCCGGCGATGCAGGACTGGATCTCGTCTCCACACATCGTGAGGAAATCCCTCCGCATGAATCGCGGCTTATTAAAACCGGCATTGCGATCGAACTGCCGCTCCATACCGAAGCGCAGGTCCGACCGCGAAGCGGACTCGCCCTAAAAAATCAAATTACTGTATTGAATTCTCCCGGAACCATTGATTCCGGCTATCGCGGGGAGATCGGTGTGATTCTAATCAATCATGGAAAGAACGTATTTGTTGTTGAACCGGGCATGAAAATCGCACAAATGGTCATCGCTTCCGTTCTACATGCCGAAATAGAAGTGACCGATCAGCTATCCGAAACCAAACGCGGCGAAGGCGGCTTTGGATCGACAGGAGTCTGATATGAATCTGGACGTTCTCCGCCTCGGGCTTTCGGAATATCAAACCACGTGGGACTTGCAGAAACAATTTTTCGACGAATGCCTCGCTGAACAAAGAACCGACACGTTGATTCTGTGCGAACATCCGCACACTTTTACCATAGGTAAAGACGGCGTTGAAAATGCCGATAAAAATCTCTTATGGGATCGAGCGCATCGAGAACGGGAAAGCATAACGGTTTTTGAAATTGATCGCGGCGGCGATATTACCTACCACGGGCCGGGGCAAATTGTCGGCTATCCAATTTTGAATCTCAATCACTATTACCGTGATGTGCATCTTTATCTCCGGGACATAGAGGAAGTGATTATCCGTGCGCTGGCCGAATTTGGCATTCACGGCAAACGCATTGAAAAAATAACCGGTGTATGGATTGAAACTCCGCGTGGCGCGGAAAAAATATGTGCCATTGGCGTCAAAGTTACACGCTGGATCACGATGCATGGCTTTGCGCTCAACGTGAATTCTGACCTGTCATTTTTTGATGGTATTGTCCCGTGCGGTATCACGGATAAAGGCGTGACGTCTATGCAAAATATTTTGGGCCGCTCCGTCCCGCAAACCGAAGTTGAAAATTCAATCGTATCTAATTTTGCAAATGTTTTTAAAGTTGACATCAAGGAATCTTATGCGAGGGAGTCTCATGAAAATAGCGTTCTCTAGTTTACGGTCAATTACGGTAGGCGTAGCTTTTCTTTTTTCCGTACTCCAAGCGCAAAGCTCCGATAAAGCGAAAAAATATTTCGATCAGGGCCGGATTCTCTACTCCAAAACGACTCGCGAAAACTACGAAAAAGCGGTTGAACAGTATCGAAAAGCAATTTCCGAAGATTCCAATTATGCCAATGCCTATGCAGGTTTAGGGGAAACCTATGCGCTTCTCGCGGTCGAAACGGAGAAGGCCGGAGGCGACGCTAAATCAATTTATCAAAAAGCGATTTCCAGTTCCGCTAAGGCTATCCTAAAAAATCCAAATTCCCCTATCGCCCATCGCGCGCTCGCGCAGGCGCTTTTCAATTTTGATTCCAAAACCAACGGTCAGAAGATTCATGACGAACTTCTTCGCGCGCTGTCGCTCGATTCCCTCGACGCGGAAACGTATTACCTTCTTTGGCTTCACACGGAGAATGACAAGCCGGAGAGCCCGCTAATTCGTACGACGATTCGGCTTAATCCCGATCTATTTCAGGCCCGTTATGCACTTGGCGTTGTGTATTCAAAACAAAAAATTTTTGACAAAGCCATTACGGAATACATCGCCTGCATAAGAATTAATCCCAAAAACTATCGCGGTTATTATTCGTTGGGAAATGCCTATTCACAGCAATCGAAATTTGATTTAGCCGCCCCGGAGTATGAAAAAGCCATTGACCTCAATGAACAATTGGCGGATACCTATTTTTATTGCGGTGTGGCATACTCCCGAATCAAAAAGAACAGCGAAGCGCGTAAAAAATTCGATAAATACCTTGCGCTCGCGCCTAATGGCGCTTACGCCGTTCGTGCGCAAGCTATGCTACTGGAAGTGAAAGAGTAAACCATCGGCTATCGAAAAAATTCTTGTGAATCGCTTGTTTTTTCAATACAATTGCGCGAATTTTTTGAATTGCAATTTTAGAGTAATTTAACATTCAGGAGTTCCGCCCTATGTCCACGAAAGCGCAAAATCAGTCGCCGAGCGCCAAAGGAGGAGGATACAAATTGTCCGATTTCCCGGAATTGACAAAGGATCGTCTTATGGCGGCGTATCGTCACATGATCATCGCGCGTTATTTGGACGACAAAATGCTCCGTCTGCTCAAACAAGGAAAAAGTTTTTTTCATATCGGCTGTTCGGGACATGAGGCCGCTCAGATTGCGGCCGGCTTTGCAATGAAGCCCGGCAAGGATTGGTTCTATCCCTACTATCGCGATCAGGCGCTTTGCCTTTCGGTCGGCATGACGGCGCAGGAGATCATGCTTTGTTTTCTCGCCAAAGAGAGTGATCCGAATTCAGGCGGTCGCCAGATGCCCCAACACTATGGCCATGCGGACTTACGAATTCCTTCGCAGTCCAGCCCCACGGGCTCGCAATTCCTCCAAGCCGTCGGATGTGCGATGGGCGCCGTAAAGGAAAAAGTCGACGAGGTCGTCTACGTCAGCTCCGGTGAAGGCACAACGTCACAAGGCGATTTTCATGAAGCGATGAATTGGGCCAGCCGCGAAAAATTTCCGGTAATATTTTTCATCCAGGATAATAAATTTGCGATCTCCGTTCCTATTGCACAGCAGACGTCCGGCTCGATCTACAATCTCGGCGCGGGTTATTCTAATCTCGCGCGGTACGAAATGGATGGCACGAATTTTCTCGAAAGTTATGCCGTCACGAAAGAAGCGACCGAAAGGGCACGTCAGGGTCATGGCCCGGCGCTTATTGTAGCCGATGTGGTTCGTTTGCTTCCGC
>JANNSF010000248.1:0-49619 GCA_031402315.1 bacterium
CATTGACAGTAATCAGTGACTTATCAATACTTGCCGGAATCGAAGTATTGGTGGGGAAAGTAATAACAATAGTATTTCCAATACTCAGTGCGCCACTTGATCCGGTCGTAAATTTGATGGTGAATGATGGTGAACCGTTAACCGTAGTTGGTGACGGAGTTACCTGGGTAATTGTCAACGATGCCGTCGCGGCCAGAGTTAGATTTCCGGTTTGTACGGAAGAGACAAATTCTGTACTTGTTTCAACGATCACGGTATACGTTCCCGCCGAAGGTCCATTCTGCAGTCGAGCCGCGGTGTCAATAGTCACCGTAGCCTGAGTACTTGCCGGTAAAGTCATACCGCTTGGGACAACGACGGCTATTTTCCCATTTGAACCTGAAGTAAGGACGCTAACACTCGAACACGCCGTACCATTAACTTTGACATTGGCGGCAGTAATACTGGCCGGTACGACTGTCCCTCCAGTTGAAAAAGTTATATAAATTGAGTCGGATCCTGCACTCGTTCCTCCAACCAATTTTCCATTGGGTAAGCGTCAACCAATCGACGCGAACGGTCACAATCGTTGTGGGCTCCAACAATAAAACATTTGCGAATATTATTTTTGCCGCGTGACGTGAGGGTTTGGCCTGTTCCGCCTGTAAGGGAGACATTTCCGGTCAGGCTTGACGGCATCGTTGTACCTTCTGGAAAAATAACTGTAACGCCGTCCCCACTGCTTAGATTAGTAATTCCTCCGCAATAAATAGTATCCGCAGAAGCCTGATTAACGCCATTGGTACCTATTCCTACCCTAGAAATGGTAAGCGCGGCGGCATTCGTTATGGCGTAAGTGGAGGTGACCTGAAATGTTTTCTCCACCGACGTTGCAATACTGGCGGTATAAGTACTGGAAGTTGCCGGATTTGTAATTCCACCGATCTTGAGGGTAATGGCCCCACTATTTGTTATGTTAACCGATGCCGGAATCCTGACACTCACCGTGTCTCCACTGCGTGATCCGGATGCAAGAACTCCATTCACCGTATCCGCGAGTGTTCCGTAAGCGGTACCCGTTGGGAAAACGACACGAATAGAATCAGTCCCGGCAACGAGGCGCCCATAGGTTCCGGTAGAAAAACCAAAATCATACCGGACACCCGTCGTGGATGGTACTGAACTTGTAACAGCAATTGTCGACGTTGTCACCGAGCTGGTCGCTGCAATAATACCAAACGGGTTGGATGCCACCGCAGCGTCAATCACAATCCCGCCACCGACGGAATCGGTTTGGATCGAAATGGTGTAGTTGCCGGCCTTTTCTGGATTTTGAATATTGGCAGACGACGCAAAAATCACACTTGCACTGGCTCCGTTAGCAATGGCAATCGGAGTTACAATAGCCACTCTTTTGGGTGAAGAGATGTAGATTGTAACTGAAGCCGCGTTATCGCTGAAGCCGCCGGAGGAAATCGTAACATTTCCGGTAGCGATACTCGAAGGAACCACCGTGTTGCCTGTAAAAGTAACGATGATACTATCTTTGTTAGCCCTGAGTTTTCCCGTGCTGCTCACCACAAAATCCACGGTATATTGCGGGAACGAATTGGCAATATTATCGGCAATAGAAATCGCACTGACAGAGAGCTGATTTGCGCTCGAAATAACATAACTGGCAGACACAACGCGGGTTATTTCTGACGACGTGTATATCGTTACCGTCTTGGTTCCGTTGGTTGGATTGTAAATGCCCGAGCCGGTAGAAAAATTGATCGTTACTCCCCCGCTATTATCAACGGCAAGTGGAGCCGTGATAATGACCGAATCGCCTGCGTCCGTTCCAGAGGCTGTAGCTGAGGTTCCGTTAAAAGTTACACCCGAAATAGAACCTGTCGGAATGGTCGTACCGGAGGGAAATTTAATGGTCACCGTCGAACTGGTCGTCAAGGCACCGCCGGCGCCAACACTAAAAACTATATTGTAAGTTGCGTTGAGTGACTCTACGGAAGAATTGGGTGTTACGGCCGCCGAGCTGATCTGCGTTGTTGTTGCCGTAACTTGAAAATAAGCCGTGAAAACATCCGTGGTTTCAGTAGAGGTGCGTACCTGTAATCGGTAAAATGCGGCTACGGACGGGTTCCGAATTCCCGCGGACGCGGAAATAATTATCTTTATGGATGCGGCCGGATTTTTATAATGCGTAGGGGTTGTAATAGTAACCGCCTGTCCGGAAACCGTCACGTTTGTTGCGGCCACTCCATCCACAGTCACAAGCGACGAGGCAATCGAGGAAGGAACAAAATTGGAGTCGTCAAATGTTATGGTAATCGTGCCGGAACCCGCGAGTAACTCCCCTGCCGCACCATTAGCTATGGTAACACCCACCTTAATTTGAGCGTTTGTATTTGTACTCGTCGGCGAAACACGCATGGTATCCGTTCCCAAAGCGAAAAGGGTATTTGAAAACACCATTCCGAGTAATCCAAAAACTATTGCACCAGAACGTTTCATTTTTTTCCTGTCAGAAAATGTAAAATTTCTTACCCATGATGCCCTCTCTACTCTTCCTTTTATTTGGGAAGTCTCGTCGGACATCACTGTATGACTTAAGTCATTCGTAAACATGATAAGAAGATAGTGCCCGCGGTAACAATGGGATAAAACGCGTATTTATAACTTACCGATAAATAATTACGTATTTTTACTTATGATCAACTAAACCATTATCCATAGCATAACGGACAAGTGTTGTTGAATTATGAATACGAAGTTTATGCATGATATTGGCACGATGAGTATCTACTGTTCGCGGGCTTAGGAACAGCGCTTTGCCAATTTCATTGGAGGATAGCCCATTCGCAATGAATTGTAAAATTTGTTTTTCGCGCGCCGTTAATAGGTCCATCGCCTCTTCATTGCCCGCCTTCTGAAGCTTTTTCTCCGTATATTTTCCCACCAGCGCGATGGCCCCCTCACTGAAATATCGTTCGCCGGACACTACGCGCCTAATCGCTTTAATGATTTCATCGCCCGGCGCGTTTTTCAATAGATAGCCCGAAACGCCAAGTTCAATCATTCGTCCCAAAAACATTTCATCTTCATGCATTGTAAGGACGATCACACGCACCGTCGATTTTTTCTTCTGCAGAGTTTTTGCTATATCAATGCCGGACATACCCGGAAGGCTTATATCTAATAGTATTACATCCGGCTTTAGAGTCTCAATCTTCTGCAAAGCTGTTTCGCCGGAATCAACTTCACCGACCACTTTGAAGCCATTCTCTTCCAGCAAATTGCGAATGCCCACCCGAACCATCGGATGATCGTCAATAAGTAAGATACTTGTATTTTTCATTTTAATTTATCTTGTTGAAACATGAATTTTACAATCCGTTCGTATGTCCATCAGGAATGCTCTCCAACTTCGAGTGGAATTTCTACAAATATTACAGCACCATGACCGATTGTAGAATCAATATGGAACTTTCCATTCAAATTTTCAACTCGATCTTTTATGTTTGAAATTCCAATCCCAAGATTTGCTTTTGAAAAATCGAACCTATGCCATCGTCTTCAACCACCAAGATCAGCTTGTCGATATGCCCGATGATTTGCACTGATACTGATTTGGCTTCGGCATGTTTCACGATATTTTGCAAAGATTCCTGCAAAATTCGATAGACCGCAAGTTCAATATCCTTTGAATAACGTTCCCTTAAGTTAAATGACTGAAATGAAATTCGAAGCCCGGAGTCCTCGACCAATTTATTTAAAGCATATTCCAGTCCCAGTTCTTCCAAAACTCTGGGCATGAGACGATAAGACATTGTGCGCGCTTCGTTGGCCGCTTCGTCCGACAGTTTTAGGGCGGTCTTGCGATAGTCGAGACTTTTTGTGTCTTGCGGCGAAATCGTAATGAGTTCAACGTGACGACGAATTGCTGAAAGCTGCTGGGATAGACCATCGTGCAATTCGTGGGCAAGCCGTCGCCGTTCTTCTTCTTGGGTTTGTAAGACGGCGGCGATTCGAGCCTTTTGAATTCTCAAATTCTCATCGGATTGCTGAATTTTCTTCCGCTCTGTGATGTCGTACCCTACCGAGATCAGAAATTGGCCTGGTCGGATCGACTGATGCCATTCTATTAGTCGGACATCACCCTGTTTGTTTTTCGTCGCCAACTCAAAAATCGTATCGCGAAAAAGTATGCCGCCTTGAACTGCCTTTTTTGCATAATCCCAATCGCGTGTTCTTTGCTCTTCATCCGAATATACTGAAAACCACCAATGGTCACCCAAGAGTTCGGCCGGCAAATAGCCTAGCATTTTTTTGCTTGCCTGATTTACGTAAATGACTTGCCCGAGTTCATTTGTAAGGACAACAAGATTATCCAGTTGGTTCAGGATTTCATAGGATAGTCGAACCTCTTCGAGAAATTTTCTTTCGGTAATATTGCGGTGAATGGACAACATGGTCGGCGTATTTTTATACGATATCTTCGTGAATTTTGCTTCTACGATTATTACTCGACCCTCGCGTGTCCGGTGCTCAAATTCAAAACTTCCTCCCTGCTCTCCCAGGGACTCCGCGATGTGGGATGTCCAGTCCGGCCAAATTTCTTGAATCGTCAATTTTTCAAACTCTTTCTCTGAATATCCGTAGAGCTTGGCACCATGACGATTGAATCGCAATATTCTTCCTTCATCGTCTAAGATAAACATCGCTTCGTGGGCATTTTCAAATAGAAGTCTATAATCCAGTTCAGAGGCACGCAAGACAGTCTCCAAACTTTCCTTTTCTTTGATTTGCTTTTCAAGTTGGGATTTCTGCTCAAAAAAATACTCCATAAGAATGGCTATTCTCCCAAACTCGTCTGACTTATTTCTAAGGCGTTTCAAGGGCTTCTCGGACTGAGTATTGAGCGCCACGGATATCCGTGACAATGGAATCCCGACCCAAAATGCAAGAAGACCCATGAGCGACGTCATTACAACAACGACTATAATCAACAGATTCGATTCTTCGTCTATCGCAAGTCTGTTAATTTCTCCAACTTCCGGCACGCTAAACGCGGCATGAATATACGCTAAAGGTAAACCATTGATCGCATGGATTGGAATTGAGAAATCCACCGAATCACCGTAGCTAGCAAATCGCGATGAAGGGGATGGAATAATGGATACTTCCCCATTTACAAGATCAGCCAGTTGCTGTTGGTATCTCTTCGTCCACATTCGACCGGCGACAAAATATCCTTGGGGGCTGGAAATTCTTTTATTATCACTACTGGGCTGAATCGGAGTCGTGTGAATCTCCATAAATCCACCCGACATAGAAACGAAAAAGTGAGAGAACCACTTTCTTGCAATGCGATTGGCAAGGGTATCCCTGTCCAACGGCTCCGGCCATGGTTGATCCAGACTATGCGGCGATTGGTTGATCAAAGTGAAGTTAGAATCGTAGATCCAAACAGCGTCTACTGAAAAATTATCCAGCACGCTTTCAATGTTTTCCAGGCTCCAGCCTTGATTTCTCGACCGCGTATACGCTACCATTTCGTCCCAATAGGTATAGTCGTAGACAAAAGCCTCTATCTGCCGGGATTGAAACGCCACAAACTTTTCAAACATTTGTTTGCGCTCTTGCCGTTCGGATTCAAAAATTTGATTGAATCGGTTTGCGTCTTTTTGGCGTGTGTACGACGCGAAAGCAAGAATAAAAATGAAAATCGAAGCCACGAGAAGTCCGATTTTATACTGTATCTTCATTGAAATTAATTTTTAATCGTGACTTCAATCAAACGAAAAGCGATGCTAAATCATTGAGGGCGGTCGTCGTAGGAATCGCTGTACTATGTGATTCTGTAATCGGGCTTCAGAATGCTGTATAAGTAATGATCAACACGCTTTCCGCGTATATTGAAATAGGCGGCGAGAATTCCCTCACGTCGAAACCCCAGCTTCTCAAGCAGTTTGTACGAATTGAAATTTTCGACGGAGCATTTGGCCTCAATGCGATAGATAGTAGTCTCCAAAAAGATCTTTTGCAGAAGCTGATCCAGCGATTCACGCCCATAGCCCTGGCCCTGGTACGATTCCGAAATGCTGTAGCCAATTTCTGCAATCTGATGTTCCCAAGAACGCACGCTCATCGTGATCCAACCGATCGGCTCAGCCCAGTCCGTTGTTTCGATGATCCATTGAAAGCGCTCTTGTGAAAAATCATTCAGGTCATTGGCCGCGTAACGCAAAAGATCCGTTCGAATCTGATCGACACTTGCATAATTCAGCGGTTGATGCGCTCGAACTTTGACCTGGATACGCCATTTGAATATATGTTCGGCGTCCGAAACGATGGGATTTCGTAGGCGTATTCGAGATACTGAACGTAATGAGGGCCATGTCTCTACCATGGACGTGAAATTAGATTATTGAAAGGCAAAAACCCAACATTATTTTGGAGAAAACCTAACCTCATTAGTTATACTATTGTATTTATTGTAATTACGATCAAAATTTTATTTCTTGACAAACGAGGGTGTTTCCTATATATTGTCGCCCATTTTGGATAATTATTGGTTTGTGCGATATTTTGATACATATAGAATAATTTTATATAAAAGGATTGGAGTCTAGTCATGGCAAAAAAAGGTAACCGCATCGTGATCACGCTGGAGTGCACGACCTGCAAAGACAGCGCGCTTCCGGGTGTCTCGCGCTATACGAGTGAAAAAAACAAAAAGAATACAACCGAACGCCTTGAAGTTAAGAAATTCTGCAGATTCGAGCGTAAACACACCCCTCACAAAGAAACCCGTTAGAGAAACTCACCGTTGTAGAAAGGCGGAATCATGGCAAAAAAGCAAACCTTCGTAGATAAAACATCCAAAGTGGCTTCGTACGCGGCAAAAATAAAATGCGGCGCTTGTAAACAAGAAACGGTTGTCGGCGATGCGAAATTCATAGATTCAAAAATCTCTGAAAAAACCGGCGCCTGGAAGTTCTTGGAACGTAAAGTCAAACTTTGCGGAAATTGCGGCGCAATCGTAGCGTAATTTAATATTCGTTTTAAGATTTTAAAACGACTTATGGTCTTGACAATGGACTGTAAGTCGTTTTATATTTTACGCCTTTCTTCATGATCGATTTGCCTTACGCAAGGCGTTACCACTAGCCGGAAAAAACCATTGAGTCCAAACATGTCTCGTGTGATTGTCGCCGTCGTCGCGATCCCGTTTTTCATTGCAGCCATCTGGTTCGGCCACATCTATTTTCTGGCGCTCGTCATGGGCATGACTTTGCTTGGAATTCCGGAAATTCTAAATCTTTTTCGTCAGAAGGGCTGTTCACCACAAACCTACAGTACTCACGCTTTTGGCGCAACCTGGATTCTGCTGTTCTACTTAGGATCATGGGAATGGTCGTTCCCACTATTGATGGCGATGATTCTGACTTTACTGATCGTTGAATTATTTCGCAACGACGGTTCGGCATTACTCAACGTCGCCGCCACCCTCTTTTCGGTTATGTACGCCGCCATTTTGATGGGCTCTATTTTGGTTTTGCGTCAGACGAATTCCACGATGGGCGCCGCGTTTGTGTTTCTTGTTTTTGCCAGTATTTGGGCCTGCGATACAAGCGCGTATTACGGCGGACGGTATTTGGGCAAACATAAATTTTTTGAGCGCGTGAGCCCTAAAAAAACATGGGAGGGCGCTGTAACGGGACTGTTAGGCGCTTGTTTTGGCGTTTTCGTTGTACGCACTTTGTTTGTTTCAAATGACTGGACGTATACTCTTTCAATTTCCCAAACGTTGATGATCGGAATTTTCGGAGGAACCTTGGGGCAGGTCGGGGATCTGGCCGAGTCCCTCTTGAAGCGCGATGCCGCCGTCAAAGATTCCAGTTCGATACTTCCCGGACATGGAGGAATTCTGGATCGCTTTGACAGTATGCTGTTTGTCGCGCCAGCCACGTACATCTATGTCACTTACATTGTCAATTGATCGTACGATGCGCTTTGCTTTTCTGCGCCTGGCCATCTTTTTTTCATTCGCGCTGATCGGTTGTCGATCCAAGATTCCCCAAGGCGGGTCTGTCGTCATAGCGCTGAGCGCCGACGCCGATATTTTGAATCCTCTCTTTGCAAGCGGCAGCAATTCTCAAACTTTTCTGTATTTCCTTTATCCGGATCTCATAGAGCACCGGTTCAACGAAAAAACTGGCCGAGACTCTATTATACCCGCACTGGCACGAACATGGACTTGGTCGGAAGATGGGCGATCGCTGACGTATCATCTGCGTACGGATCGACTTTGGAGCGACGGAAAAGTCATATCCGCGAAAGACATTGAATTTTCCTATCAACTTTATTTGAATCCAAAATCCGGAGCCATCCGGCGCGGAAAGCTTTCGCTTCTGGACTCGGACAAGCCGGTAACGGCCGTCGACGATTCGACTTTGATGTTCAGATTTCAACCCGGCGTTCCAAAGTTTATTGCGCAGGATCAAACCACCTTAGGCTTCATTGCAAATCATCGATTCGATTCGCTGGAAATTGAAAAAATAAGATCCTCGCCGCTTAATAAAAAGCCTGTTTCAGGAAAGTATTTCAAACTTGAAAGCTGGTTACCGAAACAGGAGATGGTCTTGAAAAAAGACCCTCTATGGTTGCCATCGGCCAATCTGGATCGAATTCTATTCAAGATCATCCCCGACGCGCAGACACGCCTTGTCGAATTGAAGACCGGGAATGTGGACCTTATTGAAGGGATTTCTCCCGACGATGCACGTGAATTGAATAGAAATAATCCGGAGATTCGAATCGAAAAACAATCCTTGCGCCGGGTTGAATTTATTGGCTGGAATTCTATCGATCCCGCTGTTTACAAGAAAACTAAGATTATCAAACCTCATCCGCTTTTTGGCGACGCACGAGTTCGCCGCGCGCTTACGCTGGCTATAAATCGGGACGAAATTTTGCAATCAACTCTTGGAGAATTTGGCCAGCTTGCCACAGGCGCGATCTCGCCTGCTTTCCGATGGGCTTATAACGATACTCTCCATTCCCCCGGCTTTAGCATGGATGAATCCATTAGGCTCTTCGCCGCCGCCGGATGGTCCGATCACGACGGCGACGGGGTCATCGACAAAAACGGCGTCAATTTTGAATTTACGCTGACCACCAATTCCGGTAATGACCGGCGTATGTTTGTTCTACAAAAAGTGCAAAGCGATCTAAGAAAAATCGGAATACGTATTCAAACCAAAACTCTGGAAACAAATACGTTTAATACGGGTCTGCGTAATAGGGAATGGGATGCTTTTATTACCGGTTGGACGGTAAATCTGATCCCGGATTTACAGTCGCAATTCGGTTCCGATCTCGAAAAAAATCCTCTCAATGGAATGGCGTATCAAAGTGGCGTCGTCGATAGTTTACTTCGCGGGGCGGCGCGCGCGGCGGACGAAACCGCCGCCGGCGAATGGCTGAAAAAAATTCAGGTAGTAATCAACGAAGATCAACCGGTCACATTTCTCTATTGGTACGATCATCTTATCGCCATTCGCTCCCGCCTGCAAGGCGTGCGCGCCGACATGATCTCGCCGTACCATCATTTTTGGGAATGGTACGTGAAGCCATGAGCCGTGTCCAAAAGGAGATGACCTGGTGGATATACTTTATATTCTACTTGTCAGCGATGGTGGCACACTTGAACCCAATCTTACTGGGTCAAATATTACTTCAAAATATTGGCCAATTTTGGGTAACGATTAAGTATTTAAGAGAATTTCCGTCCGTAACAAATTACAAAGTTGTCAAATCCTTTCAACTACCTTTTGAAGGCGAGTGGTATGTATACAATGGAGGTGTAACGCAAAACACATCTCATTCATGGTGGGTAAACGCCCAGCGATATGCCTATGACTTTGTCGTTACCAATAGCCACGATAAAACGTCTTCAGATCTCGGAAAGACAAATGAGGACTACTTTGCCTTTAGTCAAAACGTCATTGCTCCCGCCGACGGTACCGTTGTAAAAGTTGTCAATGGTGTTAGAGACTCTCCTTATCCGTCGACCTATTTCTTAGATGTATTTTCAACTCATTTCGCAGGAAACCACATCATTATTAAGCATACGGATAAAGAACACAGCTTCATTGCGCATTTCAAAAGGGGAAGCATAGTTGTCAAAAAGGGGGATTTTGTGAAAGGCGGACAGTTTATAGGTTTGTGTGGAAGCTCCGGTTTTTCCACGGAACCCCACATACACTATCACCTACAAGACTCTGAAAATTTCTATTTTTCCATTGGTTTACCGATACATTTTCACAATTTGACGATTCGAGACCAAGAAGAGAAAGTAACGCAACTACCCAAAGGGTATATCGATAAAGATCATTGGGTATCCAATCGTAAATATTAGGCTTATTGTTTGGCTGACCGCCTTTAGGCTACGTTCTCCATTTGCGTCCATCTTTTTCCAAGAGATCGTGCGCTTCTTTCGGGCCCCAGGATCCCGCGGCGTAGTTTGGAAATTTTGCTTTTGTATTTTTCCACAAATCAATGACCGGCATGACAAGCCACCATGCAATTTCAACCATGTCTTTACGCATAAATAGCGTTGCATCGCCGCGAAGACAATCCAAGATCAACCGTTGATAAGCTTCGGCAATTCCGACATTAAAGGCTTCGGCATAACTAAATTTCATATCGACCGGTTTGAGATTCATAGTGGGTCCCGGCACCTTCGCTTCAAAATTGATGGTTATGCTCTCATCCGGCTGGATCTGTAAAATCAAGACATTGGGTGCCACATCTTCATCGGAGGTACCTTTGAACATGAGATGCGGCACGCGTTTGAAGAAGATGGCGATCTCACTATCACGCCGCGGAAGGCGTTTCCCGGTCCGCAGGTAAAATGGAACACCGGCCCATCGCCAATTGTCTACAAAAAATTTTGCCGCAACAAAGGTTTCCGTATTCGATTCCGCGCTGACCTTGGGTTCGGTGCGATAGCCCGGTAATTTTTTGCCGCCGATTTCTCCGGCGTCGTATTGCCCACGAATAAAATAACTATCCTCTTCGCCAACCTTTAGAGGACGAATCGCGCGCATAACTTTGACCCGTTCGTCGCGTACGGCATTGGCATCAAATGTGGTCGGAGGTTCCATCGCCACCAGCGCCATGACCTGCATCACATGATTTTGGATCATGTCTCGAAGCGCGCCCGCTTCTTCATAATATCCTCCACGGTCCTCGACGCCAAGACTTTCGGCCGCCGTAATCTGAACATGGTCAATGTAGTTGCGATTCCACAACGGTTCGAATATTCCGTTTGCAAACCGAAGGGCCATGATATTTTGAACGGTCTCCTTGCCCAGATAATGATCGATACGATAGACCTGCCATTCCTCAAACGCCTTCGCGATTTCACTATTGAGCGCTCGTGCCGACTCCAGATCTCGACCAAAAGGTTTTTCGATGATGATGCGTCGCCACATGTCATTGCCTTTAACCTGAGACATGCCGTGTTTTCCGAGATTCTGCGCGATCATGGCAAATACACTCGGCGGCGTAGATAAATAATATAGGCGATTGTCTTTGCAACCTCGATCGGCACAGTTTTTTTTCAAGAGCGCATCAAGTTCCGTATACAACCGGTCTTCTTCAAATCCACCACCGACAAAAAACACATGGTCAATAAATTTTTTCGCTTCCGCTTCGGTCGCCTTGGCAAACTCAATGAGCGCATCGGCAACCACTTTTTGATACTCGGCTCTTGAAATATTCGGTTTGCCGCAACCGACGACCGTAAAGTTTTCAGGCAACAATTCCTCCTGGTACGAATTGAACAGCGCCGGTATGATTTTACGTTTGGTGAGATCGCCCGACCCGCCAAATACAATAATCGAGCAGGTGCCCGCTTTGGCATCGGAACTTACGCGTCGAAGCGCGTCGGAAGCGTGTGTGGACATATAGCCTCGTCATGGTTAGAATTTTGAATGGTGAAAATATATAAAATCCGACTTCAAAATAAAGCCCAATTACGTCAATTGCCAATTAACTCATCGAGCATGGTCTCGAGATGTCATTCTTATCACGATTCATCCCTGTGCGCAAGAATTTTCTTTCATGTATCTCTTTGGCAACATATCGGTGGTGATTTAGTACACAGATATTCACTTTTGATTTTGTTAACCCTATTCTTTTCAAGGGCACGCTACTTTGGCATGACACTTGTATTCATAGTCCATCGTCTTTGAAAATTTATCTTTATCACAAATCTAAAGGAGAATGAAATGAAAACAGTGATGACCATGATGGTATTGTGCGCCTTGCGGCTTACGGCACAGAACCTGCCTGAACCCAAAGTAGAATACTCGGAAAGGAACAGAATTGGATTTGCGGCGGGAAATGTTTCGGGGGTTGGCCTTTCTTATGAGCGGGGCTTGACGAAAAATTTAGCGGGTCTTTTCGTGATCGGTGGTGTCGCTCAAAAGAGCAATTCGGACTTTAATTCCGGTATGTCCCTCAAGTATACGTTTAGCCGAATCACTAATCGTATCAATGTCTATACGGTCATCGGAGGAAGTTACTTTTACGACCGTAAAATTAACGGGATTTATGACGAAACAACCGAATCCTATTCAAAAGACCGCGTACGCAAGTATATCAAACTCGGACTTGGACTTGGAATCGGTTCCACCTTTTTTTCAGGACGCCTTGGTATCGATATCAATTTTATAGGTATTGGTGCCAGCTATCAGAAGAAAGAGCATGACGATAGCTTTGGCCTCGGTGACAAACCGATCCGCGGTCCACAAGTTAATCTTACCTATCATTTTTAGCCATCACACGTACGTGTTTTAACGAAAAAACCCCGGGCATTAGCGCGGGGTTTTCCATTTAGCAAACGATTTACTCTAGTTATTTTTTGACCGCATGCCCGCCGAATTGATTCCTCATCATAGCAAGCATTTTCGCCGCAAAGCTCTCCGGCTGACGGGAATGGAAGCGCTCAAATAAGGACATCGTAATGATCGGAGCGGGTACATTCTTTTCCATCGCTTCCAGAATCGTCCAGCGGCCTTCTCCTGAATCTTCCACATAACCCTTGAGACCCTTGAGTTCCGGATCGCCTTTGAGACCATCGGCGATAAGATCAAGAAGCCAGGAACGTACGACCGATGCATGCATCCAAAGATCCGCGATCTTAGCGAGATCCAGTTTATATTCCGAGGCTTTCATGATTTCAAAACCTTCCGCGTACGCCTGCATCATACCGTACTCAATGCCATTATGCACCATCTTGACCATGTGGCCGGAACCGTGCAGACCCATGTAGGCATATCCATCGACAGGACCGAGTGTTTTAAAGATCGGATCAAGATAGTCCACATCCGCTTTGTCGCCGCCCATCATCATGCAGTAGCCGTTTGCTAAACCCCACACGCCGCCGCTGGTACCGACGTCAATGTAACACAGTCCTTTTTCTTTTAATTCCTTGGCGCGGCGAACGTCGTCTTTGTAGTACGAATTTCCGCCATCAATGATTATGTCACCCTTGCTCAGAAGTCCCGCTAATTTATTCACGGTATCTTCGGTAGCCTTTCCGGACGGAACCATGATCCAAACCGCTTTCCGGCCTTTGAGTTTACCGATCATATCTTCCATGGAGGATGCACCGGTCATGCCCTTTTCTGCCAGCCCCTTCACCACGTCGGCGCTCAGATCAAACCCAACGATTTCATGTTTATCTTTCAAAAGGCGCTGCACCATGAAGCCGCCCATTTTGCCAAGACCAATAAATCCGAGTTGCATAAACTCCTCCGTTAAAATAATTTGCGTGATTGAATTTAGAATCGGCTGAATTTTAGAAAGTTTTGAGATAAAGAAAAGCTATTTTTTACCGTACTCTCTTTGACAAGGGTTGACTACTTCTTATTCACGTAGCCATCGTTCGGCTCCCACAGCTCGATCTTATTACCCTCGGGATCCAAAACCCAACCAAATTTTCCAAACTCCGATATTTCGATTTTTTCTTCAACGGCGGCACCCAGTTTTTTCAATTTCCTTAATATCGCCGCAAGATCGTCCACACGTTAATTGACCATAAACGAAGCACGACTCGGCTTCATATATTTTGTATTTGAAGGAAAAAGGGACCAAACGGTGTATCCTTTCTTCTTAGGATTATCATCATGTCTCCAGAGAAACTCACATCCGCCCCAGTCTGACAATGGCATTCCCAAAACTTTTGCATACCAATCCTTCATTTTTTTCTGATCCTTTGATTTGAAAAAAATTCCGCCAATGCCGACAATTTTTCCCTTGGACAGTTTTTTTGAAGACTTCTTTTTTGCGGAAACTTTCTTTTTCATATATCTCCTAGGCTAGTTTTTCGATGAAGTATCGATGAATTCTATTATCGTCCGTAATTTCGGGATGAAACGTGGCAATTAAACACCTACGCTGAACGGCTACGACCGGATCGCCATCCAACGAACCCAATATTTTGACATCTTTTCCGACGGATTCAATTTTGGGCGCACGAATAAATACGGCGTGAATCCGTTCCTTTCCAATCTCCAAAACTTCAATGTCTTTTTCAAAGCTATTAATTTGACGACCATAACCATTGCGATTAATGGTAGCCTCAATAAACCCAAAACGGAATTGGTCACTATTGGAAACGGTTTTAGCCATCAAGATCGAGCCCGCGCAGGTACCAAAAATTGCTTTTCCGTCCGCATAAAATTTTTTGATCGGTTCGATCAGGTTGTACGCTTCAAGGAGCTTGATCAATGTAGTACTTTCTCCGCCCGGAATTATCAGGCCGTCTAAACCGTTCAATTCAGATGACTGGCGAACCTGGTACGTTTCCACGCCAATCCCGTCAAGCATTTTTTGATGCGCTTCGAAATCACCCTGAAGCGCGAGAACTCCGATTTTTTTTGTTTTTCGGACCGTCATCAATCTATTTGGATAAAATGTTTTCCGCAATCACATCGGTGGCATGTTCCCACGAACCAAGAGGCGCTTTCCAATTCCGATCCTGGGCACGGCGGAGATAAACCATTTGTGATATGTGATATAAGTAATGCTGCGGAATATGCGCGAAAACCGTTGCCGGTGACTTGTACGGGATTTTGTCGGTTACCGGAACTTCTTTAAAAAACTCGTCGTCGGAGTAGCTAGTTAATAAAGACTCGATCTGAACCCAGAGTTTTTCAAATAGTATTTTGATTTCATCCGCATCGGCATCCTTTTTAACTTCAATATCGGGCGAAACGCCGAGCCGCTTTAGAAACCATATATCGACCCGAAGCAGATGGTGCATGATTTCGCCAATACTTCGCGAATCCGGCGCCGGTTTCCATGAAAATGACTCCGGCGAAATTCCATTAAGAATGTCCATTAACGATACCCGTGACGCACGGTGAATCTCAATTAATTTCAATTGATTGGTCATTGGTTTTCCGCGCGGTTTTTGATGACTTCTAATATATTATTTTGAATATCGCTCATGATCAGATTGGCCCACCATCCGGAATAAAAATTGAAAGTAGTGTTTAATTGAAAACGGCTTTCCAGATGCAGCCGAAATTTGCTGTCGGACAATTTCTCCAATTCGTACCGGCCATCCAAAACATCGAAGTGTTTCCCGCCAATTAATATATGTTCGTCCATCGTAGTCGATGGTATCTCATAGGGATTGGCGGCAATCGTGAAAGCCATTACTTTTTGATGGTCGTACTCCGTTACCTTTTCATCGAATACCAGTCCTTTATCAAAAACCGCTTTACGCTCGGCGCCTACACCTTCAAAATTAAGTTCCGCGTGAAGGGGTCGGGGAAAGCCCATCCAGCGTGACCACTTCGCATGATCGTCGGTCTCTTTGATTTCCTTGACCCGGGTTACGAAAGGCCAAATCTTTACGGCTGTAGCCTCGATATCAATGGACGTCGTCGCTCGATAGACCGACGGAATTTTTGAGATTTCATTTTCAATGGGCGCCAGAAGAAAAGGCAATAGAATCGCAATGGAGATATTAATGTTATTTTGCCTTGCCGAAAATTTTCCTTTTGCGATGGCGGCTATGATTCCGCCGACGCTGGAACAAAATAGAAAGATGGGCAAAACCATGATCCAACATATCCAGCCTTCGATGGACAAGGCCAAGGTTAAAACAAAAAAACCAAAAACAGGGATCCACGGAAAGAATATACGGTAACGCCAAGTATGAATTCTATGCGCCGGAGAAAGAAGGATACTCAGCGCACCAACCAGAAACGGGAGCGAAATAAGAAACGTCACGGTCATCACGGTGAGGACAATACGTATGAAACCCCAGCCTTCGAAATCGAATAACGCCCGAAACACCAGTGCAAAGCCAATGGGAATAACTGTAGCGAACAGAGAATTTTTTTCAATAGCATTGCGAGATTTCATATTGTAACCCTCTTAAATGAGCAAAATAGAAAGTTTTGTGATGTATTAAATGGTGTGCGATGGTCTTCGGTTATGCACTTTAGTTTCTGAAATCCATGAGTCCACTGACGGGTCATCGTTTCTTCGTTATATTGTTTTATGTTGAGACCGCTGCATTTCAAGGGACCGTCCGTGCTAAACATTCTGATCGACAGAAAGCCGCCGTTTTTAATAGCGTGCATTGCCGTCGATTAGTATGCACCGATCTGAGATTCCGTCGCCAAAAAGTGAAATGCCGCACGATCATGCCAAAAATCATACAAACGTGTCGGAGCGAACTCGGTAATGTCGCTGACGATCCATTCAACGTTCGCCGCTTTTTCACCAAGCCTCACTTTTGCTCTATTCAATGATTCCTCACTGATATCAAGAACGGAGATATGTTCAAAACCTTCTCCCAACAAATAATCGACCGGCTTGCTATCCCCGCCTCCGATATCAATGATATGGGCCGTCTTGATCAATTTCGCATCGCGAATAAATTGCAACGAGGTTTTTGGAATGTTCTGGGTCCAACTGACTTCGTCCGGCCGTTTGGTCGAATAAATACGATCCCAATGCTTTTGTGACTCTTCGTTTTTCATAGGCCCCACATCGATTTACCAACCGCGTTTGGCTAATAAATCACTTGCCGCAAGATTCTCAATATTAATGCCAACCATCGGTTCGCCCAGATTTTTAGAAATGGCGGCGAGAATTTGTGCGTCTTTGAAATGCGTTGTAGCCTTTACAATGGCTTCCGCGCGACGTTCCGGATTACCGGACTTGAATATTCCGGATCCAACAAATACCGCTTCCGCGCCCAGCTGCATTACAAGGGCCGCATCGGCCGGCGTCGCTATGCCACCCGCACAAAAAAGAGGAACCGGCAGCTTGCCATTCTTGGCCACCCATGAAACCCATTCATAAGGCGCGCCAATGTTTTTGGCCTCGCTCATCAATTCATCCTGATTCATAATCGTCAGTCTTCTAATGTGACCTATAATTGTCCGGATATGACGCACGGCTTCAACTACATTTCCCGTGCCGGCTTCGCCTTTGGAGCGAATCATGGCGGCGCCTTCACCAATCCGGCGCAACGCTTCACCCAGATTCGTCGCACCACAAACAAAGGGAACTTTATAATCCATTTTATAGATATGATTGGTATCATCGGCCGGCGTCAACACTTCGCTTTCGTCAATAAAGTCAACGCCCAGCGCCTCAAGAATCTGCGCTTCAACAAAATGACCGATACGTGCCTTGGCCATGACCGGGATCGTCACGGCGTCCATGATTCCTTCTATCATCTCCGGGTCACTCATGCGCGCGACACCGCCATCCCTTCGAATGTCCGCCGGTACCCGCTCAAGCGCCATTACCGCGCAGGCGCCTGCGGCTTCTGCAATTTTAGCCTGTTCCGGATTGACGACATCCATGATGACGCCACCCTTCATCATTTCGGCCAGTCCAATTTTTACTTTCATCGTTCCGGTGAGTGTTTCACCATTAGTTTTTTCGTTTTTCATATATTCAATCCTTTCATTAAAAATTCATTTCCTCGCGCAATATAGAAAATATCATCTTTCTTTCAATTTATTCCGTCAGACATCGACGGTCGGGATGACTTGGCCGTCCGGTTTTTGTTTATAGATATTCACGAAATAGACACCCGCAAGGATAAAGGCCATGCCGATCCACGAGTGCAATCCCAATTTTTCGTCCAAAACGATCCAGCCCAACATGACCGCAATGACGGGTGTTGCAACGGGTATAATCGAGGATTCGAGAACGGAAACTTTCTTAATGACCCAAATATAAAGAACGAAAGCGATCGCGGAGCCGACAACCGCAAGATAAAGCATCATAAAGATTCCCGTCGGCGTCCATCGGATGGCATTAAAATCTTCGGTAACCAGCGCCAAGAGAGTTAATGACACGGCGCAATAGAACATGCTGACCGTCGTATTGGCGAAAACCGAAATTTCATTGGCGTGTTTCTTTACATACACCGCGATAACCGCTCCGAAAAAAGAGGCCAGAATAATCGCCAGATCACCAACCCATGAATTTTCCGTTATCACAATATCCGTACCGAAAATAATGACTACGCCAACAAAGCTCAGTACGACGCCGCTTAATTTTGTTCTTGTAATGTGATGCTCATCAAGCATAAAGTATCCCAAGACCGCGACAAAAAAAGGCATCGTTCCGAACAAAATGGCTCCCATCGCCGATGCGATGAACTGCTCTCCCCAAAACACAAAAGCGTAATCGAGCATGTGAAAAAGGCCGATCACGGACATAATTTTCCACGATTTCGCATCCCTGGGAAATGAAGCCTTCTTCACGCGCATCATAATAAGCAACAAGGCCGTCGCCACCCAAAACCTAAATCCTGCAAACCAGAATGGCGGCCAACTCTCGAGCCCGATTTTAATGACCAGCCAGGTCGAACCCCATATAATGGTACAAATCGCAATTGCCGTGAGAGGCCAGTATTTTTTTGACACTACACTTTCCTTTTCATCGTTACGTCCGTTTGTAAATCGGTTCCTAATTTGAATTTTTTCTGACCGAATTTTTCAAACCCCCACTTTGTATAGAACGCGATGGCCTTGGTATTAAGCTCCCACACCGCCAGCCAAAGCCATGCGGCGGATACTTCTCGCGATCGCTGAAGAGCGAACGACATTAGTTCGGTGCCTCCACCGGTACCGACGAATTTCTTTAGAACGTAAAGCCGGGATACCTCAAGAGCGCTTTCTCCGTCCATGTTGGAATTGATTTCAAGCTTCATATAGCCCACCGGATGGTCTCGAAAGCACAGAAACCAAAATTCCGATTCTATCAATTCTTTTTCCAAGACATTTTCGGTCATCGCTTCTTCAAGATACATCAGCATATCTTCAGGCGTATTATCCTTGGCAAACGTTTCATAGAAGGTTTCCCGGCTGATTTGCGAAAGAGCCTCTATATCCGACTTCTCAACGCGCCGAATGGTAAAATTGATTTTGTCAACTTTTGAAATCGTATCCCAAGTCGAAACGTACCCCTCATTTAATATGGAGGCGTAGAATCCGGCCGTGCCCCATTTCGGTGAAGTCGGATCATGCTGACCACATTGCGAGTCGAAAACCGCATTCGCTATATCCTCGCCAAAAACGGTGATCGTTTTACACGGCGCGCGGCGCTTAGTTATTCGAAATACCAAATCTTTACCGGCCTGAAAAATATCACCGTACCGTAGCGTTCGATAGTCGAAGCCGAGCGTTGTAAAATTTTCGCCAAGGGCGCCGGGATAGATGGCCAGGCCTTCCGATTTCAAACGATCAATATTTTCTTTAGAAATCATAAGGATCACTCGTTCCGGACCGCCATGGACGTGTTTATTTCGCCAATCGTCGCCAACCACGCGCTCGTAATTTACAAAAACGCCGTTAACCGGCATTTTTGGGACGCCGCCTTTGGAGATATTTATTTGAATCAATTGCCCGGTCATCTTACTTGCTCTGATTCAGTTCCATTGACACTTGCGCCACTTTTGTCCAGACACGCTTAATATTTTTCCAACCAATTTTTTCAATATCGTCTTTAGAATATCCTTTGCGAAGTAATTCAAAAATCAAATTCGGATACATCGAAACGTCTTTTAGGCCTTCCGGTAAGGAATTCCCTACGCCATCAAAATCGGAGCCCAATCCGACATGGTTGATACCAACCAACTTGACCACGTGATCAATATGGTCTGCGACATCGGTGACGTTTGCCAGTTTGATCGGATGATTTTTTCGATGCTCTTTCATGAATTCCAACACTTTCGGTTCTCCTGATTTTGCGCCAAATGCTTTCATGATTGAGTCTTCTACGGCGTCTTCGCTTCGAAAGGCCGCACGGTAGGAATTACCTAAAAAGGGCGAGCCAAAATTAATCATGATTACGCCGTCATTTTTGCCGAGCAACGCGATCATACTGTCCGCCATATTACGCTGAAAACCCGGCGTGAAAAACCGGCAGGACGAGTGCGAGGCAATGGCCGGCGCTTTCGAGAGTTCCATCACCTGAAAGAACACTTCGTCGCTTACGTGCGAGATGTCGATCATGATTCCAACGCGATTCATTTCGCGAACAACTTCTTTTCCAAACGGGCTAAGCCCATGCCACGTGCGTGTCGTGTCGTAGGAGGAATCTCCAATATGGTTATCCCGTCCATGGGTCAGGGTGATGTAACGAATGCCCCGATCGTAAAAATATTTTACGTTTTCAATTTTTCCTTCGATCGGCGCCCCATTTTCCATACCCATACAAAAGCTGATTTTCTTGGCGGCAAAATTTGTTTCGACGTCCGCCGGTGTCCGCGCCAATGCAAATTTGTCCGGCGCATGTTTCACCCAAGACTCAACTCGTAAGATCAAGTTGTCGGCTGTTTGTTTGGCGACACCTAGTTTCTCATCCTCGGCCGGAACATAGATCGCCATGAAAGGCGCATCCAATCCGCCTTGACGCGCGCGTTCAAAATCGAAATTGCCATACGTCGTTTTAATAGAAATGTCTTCGTCGTATTCACTAAGCCGGTAAGGCGTATCCACATGCCCATCCGCTATGATTATTTCCCGTGCCAACGACACGGATTCTTTTCGCAATTTTTCGGACGAGCCGCAGCCGATAGTAACCGCGACGGCCCATAGGAGAAACACTCTGATTTTCATTTGTTGATTCCTTCGCCACCCGCGTGGCTGTTGATGTTAAATTTTTTGCGATTAAGCATGGCTTTCCAATTCTTCCTGTCCGCATTCCCAAATTGCATTTAGAAGTTTATTGATGTGTTCGCGCTCTGTACGTGGATTGATAATCGTTGTCCGAAGTAGTCTCTTTCCGGCAAATACCGTCGTGGTAATCCAAGCCTTCCCGGAACGATTGAGCCGCGTACGAACACGATAGTTAAAATCGTCAATGGCTTCCGGCGATTGTCCGCGCATCTTGACCGGTATGTGACGAAAACACAGGATATTAGCGGCGGGCTTGTGCAGCGTTTCAAAGTCTTCCATGGTTTGCATTTGCCGGTAGAGGTACGTCGTCATTTCCACACAATGTTCCTGCATGGAGGCAAAATATTTCGCGCCGTAGTGCTTCAGACAAAGCCACAGTTTTATCGCCTCCAGACTGCGTGAACATTGGATTGTACGTTCTCCGATATTGATGCATCCCAGATTGTCCGTCGTTTTGTGAAAAATATAGGGCGCGTTGATTTTGAATGTTGCGTCAAGAGATTCGGTGCGCTTGAATAGAATCGTTGCAAAATTGAGCGGCATGAAAAGCATTTTATGCGGATCGAGGGCCACCGAATCCGCCAGCTCGATGCCTTTCAAAAGATGTTTAAGTTTTGGTGAAATGACAAACGAGCCTCCGTGCGCGCCGTCTATGTGAAGCCATAAATTCTCATCTTTGCAGACTTTACTAATCTTTTCAATTTCATCGAATTCACCCACCGGCGTACACCCCGCAGTGGCAATCACGGTGAAGGGGATTTTCCCTTCGCGCCGCGCCTGCGCAATGGCTTGTCGAAGCGCCGTCACGTCCATGTGAAAATGTTGTTCTTCAGGAATCTTGATCAGATTTTCTGTACCCAGACCCAAAATTCCAAAAGCGCGTTCGATGGAGTAGTGGCTGCGCGCTGAACAAAAACCAACCATCGGCGCATGAACTCCTTCTTTCCACGCTTCTCCGAATTTGGCTGTACGAGCCACAAGGATGCCGGTGAGATTCGCTTCGGTACCACCGGAGACGACCGTACCGTCAGAAAACGCGTCCCAACCGATGGCGTCGCACAGCCATCGAATTACACGTTTTTCAATCATCGTACCGGTTGGAGACATTTCTTGTATTGCAAGCCCCTGATTAACCGCGCTTGCAAGCAATTTTGCAAAAGAAGACAAAATCATGGGATGGCAAACCTGATGACCCATATACATCGGACTTGCCAGATTTTGTGCAAATTTCAGAAACGGGTCGCGAAGTAGCGATAGGGCTTCATCCAGAGGAATTCCATCCTGCGGCATAGGTTCATCGTACAATGCGTACGCCGTTTCCGGATCAATGTACTCCACTACTTTTCCATCTTCGTTCTGAATGCGCTGCATGTATTCGGCAATCATATCGGAGAACTGATAACCGACTTTTCGAATTTCTTCCGGATCCGCCTTTTTGCGGTAGTCGTTAAATTTTTTCATATCACCTTCTGCTCATTTCGTCACTTTATAACAGCAATTATTCTCTAAAATAGATTATCAAATCGGTTTCCGGCGGTTCACCGCCCGCCTTACGAATCTCCGCTACCACTTGCCCTCGATGGTAAGTCGAGTGATTGATCACATGACTCACGATTTCTCCCACACGGTTAGTGAAAGACTTGCCTTTCAAATTTTTGTAGAGAACCTCAGACTTCAATTTATCTTCCGTCAAAAACTCCGACCATAATTGATGCACACGCTCCATTTCAATATGGCAAGTTTCCAAATCCCAATCGTTCCAGACGTCTTTCAGACTTTTGGTGAAACCGTTGGAACGCTGGTACCAAAGATTTTGCGCCTGAATAATATGGGACATCAGTTGCAACGATCTCCCGCGCCCTTTCGTCAGTCCACGGATCGCCTCAAGGACGCGACGATTGGCCCAAATGTCATAATTAAATAGTTCTAAGCTCTCCTTTAGTTTTGCCATAAACCCTCTCTCCGTATTAATAGTTCTAGTTAATCGACTCTTAACTCTCCGGAATTAATCTCCTAATGAATCCGGATTAACTTGTGCGCGAATGAAGAATAAACCAAAAAAGGAGAATCTCATGAAAAAAATCATTCTGCTCACCGCACTCTGTACGTCCTCATTACTGGCTTCGGACAATAGCGACAAAGTGCTGTCCAACGCGAAAAAGAATATTATTGCGACGCTCTGGGGCGTCAACGAAAATCTTCAGTTTCAAGCGATCCAGACACTTCGGGAATTGAAGTATCAGAATCCGGGTTTTAATGCCGAGGAAGCCTTGCCGGCTTTAATCAATATTCTCGAAGAACATCGCAATTACAGCGTTCGCATCATGGCTGCGCTGGCTATTGCCGAAATTGGTTCCGCGTCGCCCGCTTTAAAAGCGGCCGCTGACCGCGATTCCAACAAGACCGTCCGAAATATTTGTTCAGGGCTCTCGAAATAAATCTACCTGAACAGTCTTCCTTCTCGTGGGCGCGTTGCGTGTTACAACGCGTCCTTTTTTTCATCCGCGTCTAAATAAGCGGAGCAACCATACGCTCCTCCATGCGACCGACACGAATTTTATTCTTAATAATGTCGCTCAAAATTTTGATACCATCATAAATCTGATCGGGCGAAAGCGCTGTAAATCCAAGCCGCATCCCATTATCGTAATCGCTGCGCACAGCGAAAATACGTTTAGGCGTAAACAGGACTCCGTGCGCACGGGCCTCATTCAAAACTTCATAGGCATCAATACTCTTGGGCAATTCTATCCATTCAAACAACCCATTAAGCGGCGCCTCAAAGCGAACTCCGTCGGAAAAAAATTCACGGGACGCCTTGACCATCGCATCTCGCCGTCCGCGAAGAATTTTGAGTTTTTTCTTCAGGTAGCGATCAAAGAATCCATCCTGACAAAATTCCAGAATTGCGCCTTGAATCAAATAATTATTCTGCCAATCCGTGATACGTTTTGCATAAATCAATTTTTCCATAAATTCGGTATTCGTGGTGACGACCCACCCCAACCGAATTCCATGAAATAGAATTTTTGAAAAACTCCCAACCGCAATGACTACGCCTTGCGTATCCATCGCGGCAAGCGGCAGTACCTCCTCACCGTCGAGGCGTAATTCATTGGCGTATTGATCCTCCAGGATAGGAATTTCATGACGGGCTGCCAATTCGAGTAAGTGTTTTCGTCTTGCCATTGGCATGATACGACCCGTTGGATTTTGAAACGTCGGAATCGTGTAAATCATCTTGACTTTTTGGCGATGCAGGATTGTCTCCAGGATATCCGTTCGCATCCCGTGAGCATCCATCGGTACGCCGATGACATTCGCTCCCAACGCCCGAAAGGCGCGCGGTGCTCCGCGATAGGTTAAATCTTCCATGACCACAGTGTCGCCGGGATTGATTAAGATACGTCCGATCAGATCAAGCCCTTGCTGAATTCCGCTCACAATCATAATTTCTTCATTATGCACGGTCATTCCACGGCGCGTAAGGAATTTTGGAAGATAGTCCAAAAACGGTCCAAAGCCCCGTGTGTCACCCATTTCCAGCAGATCGACTCCGTACTTGTGGATCGCGTGGTAAGTACAGTTTTGAAAATCACGAAGTGGAAAAATGTTTTTATCCGGAACCACGGATGAAAACGCAATGATACCTTCCGGTCGATGCGAACACCGAACCATATTCTCTATGCCAAGCAGGACGTCATCATCCGGCTGAGTCCAGCGCTCGGAATAAAGTCCGTCAAACGAAAACGGCTTAACGACCGTCGGACGTATCTTCCTTGCGATCGCATGCTGAGCCACAAATGTCCCACGTCCAATTTCTGAAGAAACCAGGCCTTTGATCTCCATTTCCTGATACGCCTGCACGACGGTGTTTCGATGAACCTTCAACTGACGGGCCAGATCACGCGTCGCCGGCAATTTTTCACCCGCCTGCAATACACCCTGGCTAATCCACTCCGCGTATTTCGATTCGATCTGAATGTAGAGCGGAATGCCGTTGTCTTTGTTGATTTCAAAAATCATATTTTCCTCCGTTTCCACCAGCGACCGATCAACATATAGATGATGACACCGAGAATGTAAATGATGCCGCTGATATAATTATCGAAAAGAGCCAAGGTATCCGATGAAAGAATGCCGACAAGTCTAAGTCCCGTAAGCCCCATAACGATCAGTACGATGGAGGCAATGATGTAGCCAAACGATTTGTGTTCGGTAAATTTTCCTTCGGACAATCCAATAAAGATTGCAACCAAAACGCCAAGGAAAAAGCCGGTCGCTACCAGCCCGGTAAAAACTGCAAAAGACGCCATTCCTGCAAACTCGATATCGGACATAAATCTCCTTAAGTTTCCTGGTCGGCGGCTTTTGGATTTCCCTTTTTGTTCATTTCAGGATATCCATGAATCCATCCCGCTCTTGAAAAGAGAGGCCTCACGACTGTTCTCGATCCGGCTTTCCAAATTGGGATAAGCGACTGCCTCAACAAAATTAACGGATCTTCTTTTTTCACTTCTTTGTATTTAATTACACTCGACCAGGTTCCCAGATGCGAAAGAAGCTGTTCGAGGTTCCACTCGTCACGACGAACAAAATTTAGAACACCAATTTCTTTAAAGGGAAAAGGGATCGTCGTGTATCGATCCTCAATAAAGCGACGTTCGACAGGCCAGAACGGGCCAACCGTCTTCTCGTAGAAAGTTCTTATGATGGCGTCGATTTCTGAAGAAATAGAATACAGGTCATAACCAAAAACGACCAATACACATTCTCTTTTACCGACACGCCGGGCCTCTTCATAAAATTTTTCAAAATCAAACCAATGAACGGCCGTTGCCACCGTAATAAGATCGACGGATGAATTATCCAATCCGGACGATTCGGCTTTCGCAATACGGTATTCGATCTTTTCATGACGGGTCGCGTTGGAAATTTGTTGTTCGCTGGCATCCGTTGCGATCATCCGATTGAAGTAATCCGCCAGATCCAAAGCCGCTTGTCCATTTCCCGTGGCACAATCCCACGCCAGTTCGCGTTTCACAGCCAGCGAGACTATGTATTCCAAAAAAGGCTTCGGATAGCGAGGACGATTATCCGCATAGTCTTTTGCGGCGTCGGAAAAATGATCTTTAAAATCAGATGTCATACCGTGATCGTTCCTACCGAAATGATGTTGATTTTTTCACCGGCCCGAATGACTCCCGAGGTCTGTTCGCAAATCACATTTTGTCCAAACAAAACTTTGCCTTCTGTATTTTTTCTGTAAGAGGACAGCGTGCTCAGCGGTTCCTTGCCTGGCTCCGCCGTTTCCGGATCAACGGTTGTCAGAACGCATCGTGAGCAACGTTTAACGCCGTAGAACGTTATTTCACCCATCTGTATGGTTTGCCAAGAGTCTTCCGCATAAGCTTCACAATGGGTCACAACCAGATTGGGACGAAAGCGCTCAATAACCATCGACGCTCTGACACGTTTACTCAAATCATCTACCGATGCCGTGGACAACATCAAGAACGGATACGCATCCGCAAACGTAACCTGGGCATCACGAACCCGGTATTTGGCGTCCACCGGTCGCTTAAACTCCGCATGCATTTTGACAAGCCGGCAAGGCACGCCAAGGTATCTCGAGAACCACTCCGCCGCTTCTTCGCCGCAATCCATCGCTTCGCACATATCGTCCCAAGCAACAATGTTTGTAATGACGCTCTCTCGCCCGGGGACGCGCAGCGTGCGATGATTTGGAGCCTCGACAAGTAATTCCCCATCAACTATTCGCGGTTCAATTAGAACCATACGCGGAAATTCACGGGCTGTTCGCTGAACACCTTTTAGATCGGTAACAAGGTAGCGGCGATCATTTACAAGTCCATAGGCATCAATCGCGCACGTATCAAGTCGGTATCCTCTACACGATTTGATCGGATAGACAAAAATATCCTTTAGGAATGGGACGCTCATTGAACCTCAAAAAATGGAGCCAGAACAAGTTTGGCCTTTTCGAAATTTCCTTCTTTTACCAAAACGTAATCCGTATCAAACGTTGATATGGCAAATATCCCGATTTTAGCTTCGGCCAGCGGATCTAGTATTTGTTTTAAGATGCCGGTTAATGAAAAGTCATACTGACCCACAAGTTTGAAGCCCCTCCACCCTTTGTCGCATCGGAGGCCTTCCGGGATGCTCCGCTCGTTACAAACAATGCTGATTTCATCACGTGTCCTCGAGATCGTGCTAAATCCGGTTAACGCAGCCGCCCATTCCGGAATATTTTGATCCGGTGGCAATTGACAAATACCCAATTTTTCTTCGAGTGAAATCAATGTCATGTCGTTCTCTTTTTATTTCAACGCTGCACTCAAATCCCCAATCAAATCGTCCAGATCCTCGATTCCGACTGAAAATCTGATTAGCGAATCTCTTATGCCTTGTCTTGCCCTTTCGTCGGCGCTCACCTTGGCATGGGAGGTACGCACGGGCGAGCAAACCAGAGATTCGACTCCGCCCAGACTGACGGCCGGCTTGATATACTTTAGTTTTTTCATAAAATCTTCGGCCTCCCGCAGACCGCCTTTGACCTCAAACGACATCATGCCTCCGAATCCTGTCATCTGATTCCTTGCCGTCTCATGCCCGGCGTGTTTCTCCAGACCGGGGTAGTACACGTGATTAACACCCTGATGAGAAGACAGATACTTTGCAATAGCCATACCGTTGAGGTTATGCCTATCCATGCGTATGGCCAAGGTCTTCATGCTCCGTTCGAGGAGATAGCAGGCTTGAGCATCGAGGCTTCCTCCAAACCGATAGCCGCATTCCTTGATCTGCTGAATAAGCTTCTTGCTACCCGCGATCGCACCTGCGCACATGTCGCTGTGCCCACTCAGATATTTTGTGGCGCTGTGCATGACGATATCGATTCCAAGATCAATTGGTTTTTGATTGATCGGCGAGGCAAACGTATTGTCAATCGCGGTGGTGATGTTTTTTGCCCGCGCGATTTTCGCAACCGCCGCGACGTCCGTTATCTTTAAAAGCGGGTTGGATGGTGTTTCAATATAGATCAGCTTTGTATTTGGCCGTATGGCCTTCAAAAAATTATCCGATACGCTTGCATCGACAAACGAATATTCGATTCCGACTCTCTGGAATGTACTCTCGACGAGGTAGGTCGTGCCGCCATAAATGTCATTGGATAGAATCAAATGATCGCCCTTTTGCATAAGCGCCATGAAAATCGTCGTGATCGCCGCCATTCCAGAGCTGAAAACGAGCCCGTCTTCCGCATGTTCCAGGGCGGCCAATTTTTCGGCGACCGCATGCTGATTGGGTGTATTGTAATAGCGAGGATAACGAACCATATCCGTCTGTAGGTATCCGATTGCACTGGACGTGAAGATAGGCGTGTTGATACCGCCGATGAATTCATCATGCACGGTGCCCGAATGAACTGAAATCGTACTGTCATTGCTCTTCATAACGTTTCCTCATTTAATACTTTTTTCATCATGTTTCCCGTTGCACGAATTTGTGAATCCGGATTTTTCATAAATTCCTCGGAAATTCGTGTTTGTTCGGACCGGGTTTTATTTTGACTCAGTTTGAATTTCCCCTCCAGTCGATTCACCTTGATTTCAAAGGCTACAATCGCTTTCAACATGTTGTTTTGATACGTGGATTGAAGAGCGTTCCATTGAGAGAAATAGTCGGCTTCCGTTGCGCGAATCAGCTCTTCAACCGCTTTGCGTCGGTCCTCCATGGAGTCCAGAATTTGTGCGGGCCCGTACGCATGCACGGCGGCGTAATTCCACGTCGGAACATTTTCCTCTTTTTCATAGTGTTTCGGGGATACGTACGCATGCGGACCCGCAAATATCACCAGATTATTTTCTTCCAGCCACTTCCATTGCTCATTAGCCCTGGAAACATGAGCCAGTAGTCGCAGGGAGTCACCATCCTCGATCACGACAAAAGGAATGTGCGTGGCGATCGGTGTCCGCTCCTTCACGCCGATCAAAATGGCAAACGGATTGGCGCGGATGAAGCTTAGGAGTAGCTTTGAGTCTTTGACTTCATAAGGTTTGGGAGTATACATTATTTGATCTCCGTTATTCCGTCGATCCACCATGCACTGGGATGTTGCTGCATGCCAAGACGCGGATAATATTCCGTTGCTTTGGGAGCAGAAAGCAAGATCACCTTTGCTTTAGGAGCTTCCGCTTGAGTTCGCCGGATGAGTTCTTTTCCAATTCCCCGGTTTTGGTAATTCCGATCGACGGCCAAATCCGAAAGGTACGTCGCGTAAACAAAATCCGAAAGCGAACGCGAAATGCCAACGAGGGTTTCCTGGCTCCACGCGGTCACTATAAGGTTGGCGTTTTCCATCATGCTCTGCATGCGCGCACGGTCTTCTATGGGCCGACGCTCGCCCAGCGTCGACGTCTGATAGACATTGATGAATTCGTCCAGGGTAAAATTTTTTCCAACACGATACGTAATCATAAACTATAAATACCGTTCTTTAATAACGTTCACGTGATGCAATTCATGCCCGGCTATGCTAAATGCCAGCGCCTTCACCGACATGGGATTACTGCTCGCGATCCCAATCCGGTCCAGCATCGCCGGCGTAAAATTTTTGAACATTTCAATCGTGGCCTTACGCGTGACGGAATATTCTTTCAAAATGGACTCCACCGTGCGGAGATTCGCCTGCGATTCCGGCGCGTAATCATTCTCTTCAAACCCGGGCAATTCCGTTTTATCATGGCGCGCAAATCGCAAAGCCCGGTATGCAAAAATACGTTCGGCATCAATAATGTGAACAAGGATTTCTTTAATTGTCCACTTCCCCGGTGCATACTGAAATGCGAGTTTTTCTTCCGAAAGCCCGCGAATCAACTCTACCAATGCCTTATGCTGTGTCTGCATCGCCTTCAAGACACTGCCTCTCGGAACGAGATCAACGTACTTCTTGTAGTGCGCAGCAAATTCAGAATCCTTTGGACGTTTTATCATGACCAACCCTTTCTATCGCGTAATTTAGTAATGTGTGCAACGTGATGTTTGCTATGCCAGGCATAAAGCCCCAGCATATAATCCAGCGTCAGCGGACCCTTTTCCGAGTGAATAAGCTTTCGTTCAAAGTCACTGGCACTCATGTTTTTCAAAGTCAGTGTCAGACGGTAGTGAAGCGCTTCCAACAAAATCAGTGTCATATCAATCTTATCCGATTTGGCGTCGGGAAATTCCGACCAAACATTTTCCTTATAGCCTTTGATCGCCGGCTCGTCTTCGGTCAATGCGAACTTAAAGCGAAGGTAACTATTCATATGACTATCCGCGATATGATGAACCACCTGACGTACGGTCCAGCCCCCATCTCGATACGGATTATCCAACTGAGAATCGCTTAGACCTTTTACGGCGAGGCGAAGTTTTTCAGGAAGTTCAGAAATAGACTTGATCAAGTCGATTCGCTGGACCTCGGTCGTGTGGGGTGAGGCTGTATAACGGCCAATCGGATACTTCAAGTCTTCCATTCATTTCTCCTTTAAGATTTAGAGTTTATGAGCCAAACACCGGCGATACACATTCCGATGCCAAAAATATTTTTCAGGGACAAATGTTCTCCAAAAAAAATCAAGCCAACGGGTAGCAATACGAGAGTCAAAATCACATTGGCGGTGACCGAGGCGATACTGATATTCCATCCGGAACGGTAAACCAGAAGGAATCCAATCTCGACCGCCACAATGACAACGCCGATAGCAAATGGCGCCCAGTTGAGTTCCGCAAAACTCTCACGCAAATTGTTTCCGCCGGAAAAAATGGGGTAGAGAATCAAGGTCACGAGAAGCGCTACACTGTACATCACTAAGGTCGAAAGAATCGGATCCGCCTTCGTCGGCACGGATTTTTGTGCAATGTGATAAACGACATTGGCAGCGATCGTCATAAAAATTGAAAAATAAAACATTCGGTCTCCTATTTCAGGCGTGCTTCACACGCCACGAGTATATAAAATTATCATCCTTGACGAACCCTGCTTTGACATACAGCGCCTGTGCGATGCGATTATCCTGACCGGTTTCAAGAGATAGCCCTTTCGCATCTGAAATCGTAGCCAACTCTTGCGCTTTTTTTATTAAGGCCTCTCCGACGCCCTTCTTACGAGCGCTTGCCGTCACATAAAGATCATTTAACAGCCAGAGCCGCTCCATTGACACCGATGAAAAAAGAGGATACAACTGGACAAAGCCCAGCGCGTTTCCGTTTTCCATCGCCGCAAAAACGACGGATTCACGACGTGCACAGCGGGTTTGTAAAAAATCCTTTGCGCCGGCAATATCACTTTTTTGTTTGTAAAATTGACGATACGCATCAAAAAGTGGAGCTACTGCATCCATTTCTGATTCGCGGCATTGAATGATTTGAAATATCATGATGATGTTTCCTTGGTTATGTATCTCTTATTCACCAGCCAAACTCCGATTAAAATAAATCCTCCCCCAACCAAGCTCGCTAAAGTAATGATTTCACCCAGGTACCAGGAAGCAAAAATAAGTGTTGTAATGGGCTCAAAATACAACAGCGCGCCAACTTGGGAAGCTTTGAGAACTTTTAGACTATCGTACCAAAAAATATACGCGACACCGGAACAAAATATTCCGAGAAACAGAATGTGATTCCACCCTGTTGAAGTAAGACGATCGATATCAAATCCATTTCCGGCAAAGAAAAATTCTAAACAAGAAAACAGCCATCCAAAAAGCATGACATAAAACATCATGAGTGCCGGTTCATATCGCTGCAAAACTCTTCGAGAAGCGACGGAAAAGAATGCCCAATTGAGCGCACTTAAGAGTATCAGAAAATCGCCGAGCGTGCCGAATTGAAAACTCCAAATGATATCCCACGCGCCATGGGAGACAACCATGATCACACCAAACGTTGCAATTCCAATCCCAAGAATTCTTTGCCATCCAAGGTATTCCCGCAGAAGGACCCAGCCAAGAAGCGCCATGAATACAGGGGTTGTGGTTACGATCCATGAAGTCGTAGTCGGGCTGATGGTCTGTAAGGCATGCGTTTGTAGCCATTGATGAAATGTGATTCCTAAAAACCCGAGAAACGCGAAATAACTGACATCCTTAATGGGTATACGTTTGAATTGTTTTTTATAAATCAGGACAGCAAGCAATACGAGGACGCCCATTCCAAATCGAATCCAGACGATCGTCGAAGGCGCGACTTCCGTCAAAGATACCTTGGTCGAGACAAAGGACACACCCCAGATTGCCACGGCAATGGACGCTTTTACAATCGGAACAAATTCTCGCGCCGATGGCGAAGTAGAGTTAAGAGGTACCAATGGCGGACCTCTCATTATTCGGTGCCAAAAGGCGACGGTGATAATTGATTTGACCAAGATGATAGGTCAAATGGGTCGATAAATGCACCAAAACGTATTCGATCGATCGTTCTTCTTCCCCTATATGGACAGGAAATGGGGCTTGTAAATCGGCCTCCGGAAGATGGTCCAGAGTTTTGTCAATCATAGCCATTGTATCCTTGATCTTCGTAAGGAGTTCGATTCGGGGAATATTCTTCAATGAGAACTCTAAAGCCCGCTTCCGTACATATTGTGTCCGACCCAGTTTAGCACCTATATAGGTATTGAGATTCCCGATCAAATGCAGACACAGGTTACCGGCGGAGTTCAATATGTCCTTATCAATTCTCCATAAATCATCTTCGTCAACGTAGGATTCGATTTCCATTTTAAGTTTCTCGAGATCCCGATGAAATATTGATTTTAAGGTCTCTTTAATCATAATTACCTTTTGTTTGATCGGCGTTCAGTCTTAGAGAACCCTCCAATACAATAACGGCGCTTCCCTTGATATCAAGTCTTGAACGGTCGATGATTTCAATCTCCATCATTCCGGTTCTTTCCGACGACTGAAAAGATCGTAGTGTTTTTTTATTCAATTTGTTACTCCAATAGGGCGCTAAAAAGGTATGGGTCCCTCCGGTTACCGGATCTTCATGCGTTCCGCTCCAGGGCCAAAAGTACCGCGAGTGAAAATCAAATTCATCTTGAACGGATCGAGCGGTTACGAGTACGCCGTTGATACTCGAATGGGATTTGAGAAGCGCTTGAAAATCCGGCGACAGCCCTCTTAGTTCATCCGAGCTTTCGATTTCCAGGAGGAGAATATTCGTTTCGCGATTCTTGGCGCAGTGCAGAATTTCTTTCATTCCGAGAGATTTGAGGAGCGCTTCCGGAGCTGTTGCCGGTTCCAATTCATAACACGGAAATTGCATGATCAATTCAGAACCGGATTTCCGAATCGCTAGATCTAGTTTTTGATGGGTTATGAAATGTATTTCATCGGCGTCCGTCGTTTCAAAAATAACCTTAGCCGAGGCCAGAGTGGCGTGTCCGCAAAGGGCGATTTCCATTTTTGGTGAGAAAAAACGAATGGAATACGTAGCACCCTTTCCCAGGGGTCTCACAAATGCCGTTTCCGACAGATTCAGTTCTTTGGCAATGGATAACATCCTTTCCTCACTAAAATCCTTATCCACCACGCATACACCCGCCGGATTTCCACGAAAGGCATCCTTCGTAAAAGAATCAACAATAAAAGTCTTTGTGAGACGAATCTTAGGTGATCGTCTATTCGATTTCGGCTTCATAATCTTCTTTCTTTATTTCCTGAAACCCCATTTTTTTATAAAGGGGCAATGCCGCCGGGTGATCCAGCGTGCAGGTATGAAGCCAAACTCGCTTTAAGGGAAGTTTCCACGCCTCCGTTATTCCCCACTGTAAAAATTTTGAACCCAGCCCCTTTCCGATGAATTCATGCATCATGCCGAAATAGGCGATCTCCACTTCATTTTCTTTCCTCGCGTCCAATTCCAGATACCCCGCCGGAGTTCCTCGAAAATACAAGATGAATAATTTCACATCCGGACTTTGTATGGTAGTACGCAGGGTTTCGTCCGTCATACGCTTGCGATCTATCCAAGTCCAGTCGGCTCCGACGGAGTTATATAGAAATCGATAAAAGGCAACGGTTGGATTTTCCGAATGCATAATCAAAGTACCGGAAGGCCAAGCGGTTTCTTGGAATTGCGGATTGACGACCATTTCCAAATACGTTCTTGTAACGGCTATTTTTTTCATACGGGTTTTGTGCCTTTGTATAAGTTCAACTCAACGATTTCTATCATACCCAACTAATTTCAACGAATCTTCACTTCAAGTTTTCTGCACTCTTGGAAATTTTACCAAAAGCTTCTCAATCCATTCCCAATTGAATATTATTATGGCCACGGCCAGAAGTCCATAGGCCACCAAAGCCCATCGCTCGATCGATTCACCGTACCAGAGTATTCCCGAGAAAAAGCCAATGATCGGATTGATGTATATCAAATACGCAAGCTGAGACGAATTCATCCCATTGAGCGCGTACAGATTCAAAAGCAAGGGCGTCACTGTAAAGATTCCGGAAATAATCAGGATCATGAGCCAAAAGTGCCCACCCAACTCAGAGGGACTGTGCTGTATGGGATTTAGGCTCAGCATGAGCAGGGTTCCGACGACCATTTGAATCCCGACGCTAACACGGCGAGGCAAATATGTATTTCGCCGTTGTGAAATAAGATAAAAAGAATAGGTAAGTGCGATACTAATAATGTAGAGGGTGTCTTTTGATTCCACATGACTCATCATATAGCAACTGACGGCTGAAAGTCCGACGGCGATCCATTTTGCAAAATTTAGCTTTTCTCCCAACACGACTAATGCCAATAGAGCGGTCACAATAGGCAGTATCAGATATCCAAAGGCGGCGGCATGAATACTGACGTGATTCACAACATAGATGTACGTTACCCAATTCGCGGCCAGTAATCCTCCCCCAATCGTCGTCAGACTTGCCATAATCCAAAAATCGGATTTAGACTTTGCATGCAGAGTTCGAAATCCGCTGATCGTTTCGCCGGAATTAACCAACAGAACTCCTACCATAATAAGGGCCGCTACCAGAAGCCGATAGAAAATAATTTCAATATCATCATGGGCTTTCAATTCTTTTAAAAAAATGGGAATGAAACCCCAGATAACATAGGACGAAAGCCCGCTGATAAAGAATTTGCGATTACCACTCACTTATTAGTCCAATTTTTTAAATATTTGGTAGTCCAAATCTGACATTGGACCAATATTATAGTCCAATATAGTTGAATTATTTTGATTTGGAAAGTACCATTTTACTAAAAAAATGGATAGTCCAGCCTATTTTGAGTGGCTACGGGGAGGGGAAATAGAAGGGTCTCGCTTCTGGCGAGACCCTTCTTAACTCTAAAAATAACCAAAGAGAACTATTTTTTGACGGAGACGACTTTTAGTTTTGTGCCGGCGCCAACTTTGGCTTCAATATCCTTTCCACCCTTCTCAACCTCGCAGGTTGAGAATATCCCGTCTTCTTCGACTTTCTTAACGACCACAAATCCGACGTCTGAAGTTTTATTGATAGTCTTACCATTAATTTCCACCACTTTGACTTCATAAACTTTAAAACGGTCATCTTTTTTTACACCAATGTCTTTGCCGCACGTTATGCTGACGGCTACGGCGCCTTTTTTCTTATCTTTCTTCGTAATTTCATAAATGTCACCTTCGACCGGGAATGCTGTTTTCAAACCCTTTTTCAGGTCGCTGATGCATTCATCAAGTCCCTTATAAGCCGCTTTGGATGGCGTGGATTCATACGCGTCAAGACCAATAAAGCCAAACCCGCCAATTTCCGTGCTACCTTTGACGCGCTTGGAAAAAGTGGTCTGACCGGTAACGACATCAACGATCGTCACCTGAATTTCAACGGTTCCGGAGTACCCCAATAGTTTACTTTGATTTTTTGGATCGTACGCAGGGTTTGTGCTGACCTGTTGTATTTGTCCGCTAACAATGTATTGCGCTCCCAATAAGGCGCCTATGTTGGCAACGGAATTTGGATCAACGTTATCCGTAAGTTGAAAATTTTGCTCCTTCATTACTTTTTCCATCGCCGTACGATCGAGCGTAATGAAACGGCCGGTTTTGAAAAATGCATCGACCGCGCGTTGTGTCGCGGCATCGGCAAAGGCAGCAATCGCCGAGGGATCGGCGAATGGCGATTCGGCCGTAGCGGAGTAAGTCAAACTATTCGCACCGGCCTCCAGAGATTGGTGCGAACCGTAACTCTCGGTAATCTTGACCGCATCAAAAGGCAATACTGCGATCTTGGCCTTTTCTCCATCCATGGTCGTTTTTCCTTGTGCAAACATCAAGGCCGCTGATGTAAGCACCAAAATCATTTTTGCAATTTTCATAAACTCCTCCTTACGGTTTGATTCTAACTATTCGATCTATGACTTGAACTTTATCTTCAACAAATAATTGAATGGCCTTATGATACGTTTCATGTTCTAATTCTAATACGCGTTCGGCCAAGGTTTCGGCGGTATCCTCACTTTTGACATCAATCGCTCTTTGCATCACTACCGCGCCATGGTCGTATTCCGAATCCACGAGGTGAATGGTGACACCGGAAATTTTTGCTCCGTACGCAAGGACCGCGGCGTGAACTTTCTCTCCGTAAAGCCCTTTGCCTCCAAAGGCCGGAAGCAACGCAGGATGTATATTCAAAACACGATTTCGGTAAACATCCAAAATCGGATGGCCGACTTTTTTCATATAGCCGGCAAGTATGATAAAATCAACACTGTTTTCTTGCAAGGTTGCCAGTACTTTCGAATGAAAATCTTCAATACGGCTAAATTCCGAACTCGATAAATAGGCCGATGGAATATTTCTTTCTTTTGCAAATCTCAACACACCCGCTTCACGGGTATTACTGATAATTAAACCTATTCGTGCACCAAGTTTTCCGTCGTCAATCGCTTTTTGAATCGCTTTACAATTCGAACCGTTTCCCGAAGCAAAAACTCCTAACGTCAACTTAATTTCCATTAGCGGGCAATTTACATCACGGTTTTGCAGAGTGCAAGAAATGTTTTGAAGAAGTCAATTTTCCAGAAAACCGTTGTCATCAAATCAAGCCAATCCCCGAAGCGTAGGTGATGGCTTCAAAGGTGTTGTTCACATTGAGTTTTTCGATAATCCGCTGGCGGTGCGTATTAACCGTGTGAATACTAATGAAAAGCCGATCCGCGATTTCTTTGCTGATCATACCTTGACTGATGAGTTGCAGGATTTCGCTCTCTCGTAAAGAGAGACTTGGTCGGTCTAAAACTTCTCGCTCCTTTGGAGGGAACTCAAATCGCTCGCCCGTTCTCAAATTCAGCGCACGGCAACCAAAAGCGACGTCTTCATCGAAATAGGGAGCCATATCCATCACGGAAAGGGCGAGCCATACCTGCCCGGTATCATCCAGTTCTAGGGCCGTCCACTGTTCCATGACATGGATGTATTTCGCCTTGGTTTTTTCGATTCGATATTGAGAGACCATCTTGTAATCTCTCCGATGAGCCGGCTCGACCGCGTAGATAAATCGCAGAAAGTCCATTCCGGCTTCGAGCAGGCTGGGCATGTCGTCGGGATGTACACGCCGGTCCGCATACGAATTACCCTCGGCGTGCGCTTGGTCTATGTCATAACCGAAAAGCGTATTGTATTTTGATGAAAAATAGACGTGCTCTTTTTTGTACATGTCAAATATGGAAATCGCGCTGCTTCCCACCACATCCAACTGATCTAGTAATTTTTTGTGGCGCTCCAATATGCGATAGTCCAGCTTTTCAGCATCAAAACTCTGCTTTGCAAGTAGTTGATAATAATCATGATATAGGTTTTGCAGCGTTTGTTCCATAAAGAATACTGATTAATCAGTATAGAAATATAGGCGTTCGAATGCATAGATTCAAGCAATGAAAGAGAGCATTGAAACAACTCAAAAAGGATATTGCAATGATGTTTAACAAGATTTTGATACTGATCGCCGTTCTAGCTGCGATCGGTCATACCCAAACCGCTCAAACTGGTGTTATTCGTGGCATCGTTATCGATAAAGAGACTAAGGAAACCCTCTATGGCGCAAATGTGTCCATCGTGGGTACGTCCAAAGGTGCGGTGGCAGATGAAAAAGGTTCTTTTGTAATCAAGGACGTTCCTGTAGCAAGTTATGTTTTACAATTTAGCTATATCGGCTATGTTGCCTACAAGCTGCCGGATGTCATCGTGCGGCCGGAACGCATCACATACATCCAGGCGGAGATGACCATCGAATCCATCGAAGGAGAAGCGATCGAAGTGAGCGCCGGATATTTTGACGAATCCAATTCCGTGACCACCAGCGTAACACAACTATCGAATGAAGAAATTCGCCGATCCTCGGCCGCCGCGGGAGATGTCAGTCGAATTATTAGTTCGCTCCCGAGCGTGGCCAAAACGGATGAACAGAAGAACAGTCTCGCGGTTCGCGGAGGTAGTCCCATTGAAAATGCTTTTTTTGTCGATCACATTGAAATTCCAAATATCAATCACTTCCCATCGCAAGGATCCAGCGGCGGTGCAATCGGTATTTTGAATGTTGATCTGATTCGGAATGTCAATTTCTATACCGGTGGTTTTTCGTCCGCGTATGGTAATCGGCTTTCATCAATTCTTGATCTGGAACTCCGGGAAGGAAATCGGGAAGAATTTGACGGGCAAGTGGATCTCAGCATCGCCGGTATTGGCGGTGTTTTTGAAGGACCGGTATCCGGCACCGACGGTAAAAAAGGTTCTTGGGTCGTTTCAGTTCGTCGCAGCTACGTCGATGTGATTGCGAAAATGATTGATGCCAATGTCACGCCGTGGTACGCCGACGCTCAGGCAAAATTGGTCTATGACATCGCTCCGTCACATCAAATCTCCTTGCTCTATATCGCCGGGTTGGATCAAAATGATATTTCGCGAAAACAAGGGAAAAAGCTCGATGTTCCATCGTATGGAAGCGAAAGTCATTTACAAAACACCGTTGGCGCCAATTGGCGCTGGCTGTGGAATAAAAACGGTTACTCCAATACATCCATCTCCTACAGCGGCGTGGCTTTTAAGACCGATTTTGACAATGCGCGAACGACCATGTTGTTGTTCAAAAACCATTCAAGTGAAAACGCCTTACGTATTCGTAATACCAATTTTTATCGATTCAACTCCATTCATGCCATTGAATTTGGTTTTGAATCAAGCCTGAACCGCAATACGTACGATCAAGTTCTCGGTGAAAACACCGATCCCTTAGGTCAGACTACACCTGCTTTTCAAGTGAAGAAGGATCTAAACGCCGTCGATGCCGGAGGATATCTTAATTACCTCGTCAAGCCGTTTTCCTCGTTTCAGGCGTCGCTCGGATTACGTTCGGATTATTTTTCTCTGACGAACCAATTTCACCTCTCTCCGCGGGTCGCTCTGGGTTATGCTTTCACACCACGAACTTCCGCCAATGTATCCGCCGGAATGTTTTTCCAAAACCTCCCGCTCACACTCTTAGCACAAGACAAAGATTATAAGAAAATGAAAGACCCTTATGCCATTCACTATATCGCGAGTTTGAATCATCTCTTGTCGGAGGACACGAAACTGACGATCGAGGCTTATCATAAATCTTATTACCGTTTTCCGACGGATCCGGCGCAGCCGAATCTTTTTATGATTGATGAATTGCAATACCGACAAGGATTCTTTTATGGCCACAGCAGCCTCACTGATCAGGGGCGTGCATATTCCACCGGAGTAGAAGTAACGATACAAAAGAAATTGGCAAAGCATCTTTATGGACTTATCAGCGGAACGTATTATCAATCGCGGTACCGGGGACAGGATCATGTCTGGCGTGATCGGGTGTTTGATAACCGGTATATTGTAAGCATGGAAGGCGGTTACAAACCGAACAAGAAATGGGAATTCAGCGGACGCTGGATCTATGCCGGCGGTGCGCCTTATACACCGCTTGATCCGGTAGCGTCGGCCGTCAATCAACAAGCCGTATTTGATGCGACACAGATCAATGCGAAACGATATCCGGCGTATCACGCTCTCAATTTGCGCGTGGATCGGCGCTTCAGCTTTAGTCACTCCAATCTGGTCACGTACCTTAGCATTTGGAACGCGTACAACCGCAAAAATGTCGCCTCCTATTATTGGAATGAAATTGATAATAAACCGGCTACCGCATTTCAATGGGGTCTCGTGCCTGTCGTAGGAATGGAGTATGAATTTTAACTTCACTTCGCTAGACGACAAATTTCGCATCCAGTGAAATTTCATTGAATTAATTCGCCCAATGCGATAGATTTATGATCAGATCATCAAACATTTGATCGCATCTTACATGCCTGATTTAAAGGCCATTTTCGGTATCAAATTGCGGCGCTTGCGGGAGTCTAAAAAGCTTCCGCTTCGGGATTTATCGCTCAAGTCCGGACTTTCAATTTCCTATCTGTCGGAAATCGAAAGCGGGAAAAAGTATCCCAAACCGGACAAAATAATGGATCTCGCCGCCGCTCTGGACGTGGAATTTGATGATATGGTTTCCATGGCGATTGACCCGGCTTCGTCGTGGATGAAGTCCTCTATTTTTCAAGAATTCCCTTTTCAGCTTTTTGGCATGTCGCTTTCTGACGTGATCGGCCTCGTGCGAAACGAGCCGGAGAAGGCATCGGCCTTTGTTCGCACCCTACTCGAGGTCGGACAGCGATACGATATTACCAAGGATCAGCTTTTTTACGCATCCCTGCGCTCGTATCAAAAGTTAAATTCCAACTATTTTCCTGAACTTGAATCTTCCGCGGAAGCCTTCCGACAAAAATATTCGATTGGTACCGCCAACTATGGGTCCCTTGCGCGCATTCTTACGGAGCGTGGTGTTGTATTGGATGATCGGAGTTTGCAAAAGCACCCTCTACTTAGTACACTTCGCTCGGTTTGGGTTGACTCGCCTCCCAAACTCATGATTCATCCCGATCTGTCCGACGCACAGAAGGCCTTCATCGTAGGACATGAATTGGCCTACTCGTATCTCAATTTGAAACAGCGCCCTCTTACCTCACCTTGGCTTCATATTGAATCGTTTGAGCAGGTATTGAATAATTTTCGTGCATCGTATTTCGCCGGCGCCCTACTCCTTCCAAAGAATAAAATCCAATCGGATCTGGAAGCTTTTTTTGGCCAAAAGACGTGGAAGATCGAGTCCTTTGAACATCTGCTCACGAATTACGAAGTTACGCCGGAAATGATGATGAATCGTCTGACTCAGGTTTTACCCAAGTGTATGGGTCTTCCCAATATTTATTTCCTTCGTCTCCACCACGAAGGCGGAACCAAGCGATTCGAGCTTTCCAAAGAACTCAATATGACAAAACATTTTGTTCCCTATGGAATTGGTTTTCGTGAGAACTACTGCCACCGCTGGCTTTCGGTTAAGCTGCTTCAAAAACTTGCCGTCGCAAAAAAGAAAGAAATTCTCGTCGGCGCACAGAAGACCCGCTTCATTCAGAATAATTCAGAATTCCTGACGCTGGCCATGGCACGGCCGCTTGCCATAAAAGAAAATCATTACTCCTGCGTTTCAATTGGAATACTTCTTGATGCCCATTCCCGCAAGAAAATACAATTTGCCGGAGACCCTTCGCTTTCGACGATCGAGGTTCATGAGACTTGCGAACGTTGCCCTTTGACGGATTGTCAGGAACGGGTTGCCAAGCCGACCATCTACATGGATCAGAAGAGGACGGCGGATCGTGAAACGTATTTGAAGAATTTTGTTCATTGGCAAAAACGAACAACGCACGATTAGGCACGATGGGCCTATTTTTCGAAATGCTACGAAAACCATTTTGAAACAATTGTATTTATTGCCAAATTAAATAAAGAAATCGTTCTATGCCACATACGTAAAGGAAGCTATGGAGACCATTGATTTGCGCGATTTGATCTTGATGATCAAAGAAAAGAAAGAAATGAACGCTAATTTTGCACTCGAATTTGACTGCCGCCTCGACGTCGAAGATTACAAGCCACTGGTCAAGGTGATTAATTATGCGATCAATTATATTGCGCCTCTTACCGATCAGCCTATGCAGATTTCACTAAACGCCGGTGGTAACGGTTTTATGATGGGATTCACGGCTTTCACATCAGGATCTGAATTTCCCCCCGTCAGTGAGCAAGTGAAGGAAGCACTGCTGCCCTACCAGGCGACGATAACACAAACCGGTGAAGCGGCGAAATACGTAAAGCTTCTCATCTCGTTTAAAAAATAGGCTTCTTTGGCTGTTCATTCCTCGGCGATTGTAAATTCGCCGATCCCGCACTCGGTTTCCGTCGGCCCCTATTCCATAATCGATTTCAATGTGTTTATTGGTGAACATTGCGAAATTTCATCGCATGTGCGTGTTGATCCTTATACAACGCTTGGACTAGCCTGCAAAATTTTTCACGGTGCGGCCGTCGGTGGAATTCCTCAGGACTTAAAATTTGCCGGAGAGAAAAGTTCACTCCGCATCGGGGACGAGGTCACGATTCGTGAATACGTTACTCTCCACCGAGGAACAGGCGAAGGCGGAGTCACACGCATAGGAAATCAAACGCTCCTTATGAATTATGTTCACGTCGCGCACAATTGTGAAATTGGCAATCATGTCATTTTGTCCAATGGCGTTCAACTTGCCGGACATGTTTCCATTGGGGACCATGTCATTCTCGGAGGAATAATTCCCGTACATCAGTTTGTGAAAATCGGTGAACACGCATTTATTGGCGGTGGCTATCGCGTGGCGCAAGACGTTCCACCTTATATTTTAGCGGCGGGAGAACCTTTGCGGTATTGCGGATTGAATCTCGTCGGACTTAAAAGGCGAAGTTTTACGGAGGAACGTATTTCACAAATGGAAAACGCTTACAAACTTATTTATCGCTCACATTTGACTCTAAGTTCGGCGCTGACAAGAATTCGCGAAGAAATGAAACTGGAGCGTGAAATTCTTTCGATCGTCAATTTCTTTGAAGCGTCCGAACGAGGCGTAATTCGTTAGCCTCGCCAAAACCGCAGTGAAAACTTTTTACCCTGCATCCACATTCTTCTCTGCAGCAACTTGCCCGCCATAACTAACGTCATGATTACAAAGGCCGATTGCGTAATGATTGTCAGTATGATTTCCCATACCGGTGGATGAGACAAGAAATTTCGCAAGGGCATAAGCGTGGGCGTCAAGAATGGAATAAATGTAATGACCTTGAGCATTTCCGAATCCGGCGATTGAATTACCCATAGTGCGAGAGCCACCGGGATCATTCCGGCGACCGACAAAATCGCTTGGATGGGTTGTACGTCACTCTCGGTTGAAAATAAAACGCCCAACGACGCATAGATGCCGGCATAAAAAAAATAGCCTAATAGAAAGTATACCGTAAGCAACATAAAGTCGATCGGCTGCATCGAGTCAAAAAATTTGATGAAATATCCAAAGACAAGCCAAATGATAATTTGTAATAGACCCGCCAACCCAATTCCAAATATTTTTCCTCCCATGAGTTCCCGCGGCGAGACGCTGGTCAGTAGCACCTCGAGGACTCGATTGCTTCGCTCTTCACTCAGACCCCTCAGCAGAGAACCCGCGGAATGAGTAATCGAAAAATACAGCATAATAACAAGAAGCATGGCGGTCACATATTGTTCTGCATTCGCATCTTTTTTTTCTAATCTAACACATTCCATAGGAGGAAAAGCCGTTTGAATGCCGCGCTTTTGCAATTGATTTTTCAGAAGAGCATTATCGAGAGAGAGTTTGAGTATTTCTAATTGGGATTCATTGCCGTTGCTATAAAGCGTACGGCTTTCGGTGGATGTTATTTTGACAAATCCAGTCAGAAAGCCCTTTTTGACAATCATGACAATTTGAAATGAATCAAGCTCTGTCGCCGAATAGTCGGAAATCGAAATGCCGCTATTTTGAAAAGTTTCCGCATTCAAAAGTCCGAGAGGATCATACACTCCGAGTAAAATAATTTCCCGGGACTCAACATCCGAGAGTTTCATCGGAAGCCATGCGAATCCGCCCACGACAAGGGGTATAAAAAAAATCGAAAAGATAAATCCTTTCGATTTAATTTTTTGCAGAAACTCCCACCGAAGAACCGTACCTGTTTTTTTTAGGCTCACGGCTTCGTTTGTTTAAGAAAATCCTGATAACTGATTTCGTTGTATTTTTTTTCTGCAATATATTGGAGCATAGGCAAAAATTCCTTCGCTTCAATATATCCCGACGCGATCGTGATAACCCTCCCGTCGGATTCAAAGAACGCCGTGGCCGGATAACCTGTGATTCCTAGTCCGGATGCAAATTCCGCAGCGGCATAGCTCTTTTCACGGTATCTTACGTTGCCGTCGGTTTCGGGGTTCATCTTTACTAAAATGAAGTTCTTCTTGAGGTAATTCACGATGTCTTCATCGTTATACGTTTTTTGGTCCATTACTTTACACCAGGAGCACCAATCCGTATAAACATCCATGAGAATTGGTTTATTCAGAGCTTTCGCTCGTTCCATACCTTCATTCGGTCCATGCCATGTCAAGACATCGCTTAAAAGTAGGCGAATTAGCAATAGATATAACATAAGATTCCTTTCTTAGATATCTGTGGCGATCAAAATAATGGGTTCATGTTTCCAATTTCGTTTGTCCAAACGATACGATTGCCGCAGGCCAAGTCCTATTTCTATCGGCATATTAAACAAGTGCAGATTGCAAATCAATTCATTCCCCCATGAACGGTAGTTTTGCTCAAAAGTTCTGCGTCCGGAGTAGGTTCCGATGCCGTAATCACAAAATGGAACAGCATAAAATCGTTTGAAGTACATAAAAAGCAGATTCACGTCGGGATACCAAAACGGAATCGTGTAATTCGCTGAAACCTTCCACAGACGATCGTTATAGACCCATTTGTATCCCCTTGGAAATAAGAGTGTATTCACAAAACGATAATTTGAACCCTTCGGTTGTCTTTCGAAATTGCCTTGAAACCACAAATTCTGACGTCGAAAAAAGCCGGGAAAAAATGTATTTCCTTCGATGGCGATTTGTTTTCCGATATAGTCTCCGCCCAAAGGTGTATGGCTATAGCTGACACTAAGTGACTGACCAAGATAGGGATATATGTAACCGTAGGCCGACGTGCTCCGTGCCGCACGAAGGCTGTATTGAACAGGAAAAAATTTTCCATTGTTGGCTTCTTTGGAAAAAATCGCGTCCTGATTTGATACATGAGCCACACGACCGGATAGCCCAAATTCAATCGTTGTTCGGTACGAATCTTTTGTAAGATTGAGCGGAATTCGAAATCCGTATTCTATGGATTTTTCAGTCCAGCCATAATTCTTTATTCTATTCGAGTCTGAGTAAGTCGAGGTTCGTGCACCATAATATCCGCCAAGTTTCATAATAGGAAAAAGCCCGGCGTACTCCCCCACCACGCCAATTCCTTGCGTTCCCCTTTTTTGATCGTACAAACCTGTGGCCGAAATCTGAGCCGTATTGAGTTTATTGGTGGATAGGATCGAAAGACCAATACCCCGTCCGTCGGAAAATGGATACCAGTCGTGAATATTAACAAGGTTGGCCAAAGGTGAATAGTTTTTTACCGGATATTTTATTTTAGGCACGCTGTCAAAATTTAACGGCCCATTTTCCTGGGTGACCAATGGATCAACGTAATTATCTTTTACAAAGCCCGCCGTTGGGTCGACAGGTTTCCACAAATTTGTATCGATCTTCATTTTTGCAACGACATACCCGTCGGATGAATAGTCGTCAAAATAGATTTCGGAATCCGCGGGGAACGCATTAAATCCGCCCAGTTTGCGCGAAGTGACTTGTAGAATTTGTTTTGTTTGAAATTCGATCGCGTACACGTTATCAATTCCGGAATACGAGGCGTTAAAAAAAACGTAGTTTTTCCAGGATCGCGGATAACGAATTGTTTCCGCATGTGAATAGGGAAGTAAATCCTCAAACACTTGATTTTTGACGTCGTATACCGAAAGTGATTGCCCGTGAATCAAGTTTATACGAACCATAATTAACGAAAGATTATCATCGGACCATGTTGGTTGAATCAAATAGTCATCGCTCCGCGTATGGGACACTTCTTCACCGAGGGAGTTGAGAATTCTAAGGTAGCATTGATTGTTCTGATCAAATTCCACCGCTGCAATTTTTTGGCCGTCCGGCGACAATGCGGCGTAGACAAACCTCCGATCACGGGTGAGGGTTTGAATCTCACGTGTTTCTAAGTTCATTTTCTTAATAGCCCCGCCGGATTTGATGCCCCAGCGTATATCCAATTCCGCATCAATCCATAACAATTGATCTTGCGCGACCGAAAAATAAGGATCGCCTACAGGTCTTACGAGAAATTCTTTCTTCCCATTTGATAAGAGTCGATAGTAGCCTGGACGTCCACTCCCGGCAAATTCGAAGAATACGATGGAACCGTCTAAGTTTTTTTGCGGCATGCCCGCATCAAGATTGAGATACCCGTCGTGATGGGAAAGGTGTGTCGCCGGCGTTTCTACTATAGAATCGGCTTGCTTTTTCCATCGCCCGGACATTTCCATCCGCATCGCTTCAAAGGTTGACACTTCGCCTTTTCCTGTTGTAGACTTCATCGCACGTGTGAAAGCATACGCAAAAGGAAATGACGTGTAGCGATCAATAATTCGTGACCACGCTTCGGCTCCATTCTCTCTCTTGACATACGTCGTCATCAAGTATCCGAGTGGATAGGGATCCATCGGATAACGTTTATACGATCCGAGAAGCCAATTATAATAGTCCCGATTTTCGCCCGATACGATCGCCGCACGAAGAGGAAGCGTAAAAGAAGGTAATCGGCCACGACCACTTTGAGTCAGTGCCGTTTCTTGTCCAACCGCATCACCCTCCCAGAACCAGGGTGGCGTCGTAAAAAAAGTCACCACGCTTTCACCCGATTCACCGAGAATGGTGTATATCAACATGACAAATCGTTTGTGAAATTTATCTAACTGTACGACGTGACGGAATTCATGAGTTCCTAGTAGAGTATACCAATCGGCAGTTCCTGAAAACTCGGCTTGAGGCGGTGTGTTGTACCATTCACTCTTACGTGGCGCGAGCTGAACAAAAGCGTTGGATACGGTGTTTTGATTTTGAAGAATAACAGTAATGCGAGAAGGTTTCTGACCCAATGTTTTAGAATTCGGCAGATATACAAATTCCAGAATATTTGCAACACGCTGGGCGTCCTTCTCAATTTCATCCGGAAATACGATTTCAAAATGTTCTGTGGTTATTACTTGAAAATGAAGAGAAGGTGGATTTTGATAAGGTGAGATGGTGAAAAGCTGTGCAAAAACGTTTTGTCCCAATAAAATAATAACTATGAGGCGCGCTAGCGGAGAGTCAACGCGCATAGACTTCCTCCCCTGCGATAAACATCCGCTCAACGTATAGATTGGGAATCTCTTCCGGCGCTATTGCAAATATATCCTCTGACAATATCATAAAATCTGCGGCTTTTCCGGGTTCCAGCGTTCCCTTTAATTTTTCCTCCCCGGTTGCATAGGCCGCGCCAACCGTATAGGCGTGAATTATTTCCTTCAAATCCATGGATTCTTCGGGATACCACGATTCTAAATCGCCACGACGGGTTCGCTTAAGCGCGGCGTAAATGCCATCAAAGACATTACACGTCTCGATGGGCACGTCGGACCCTAACGCGACCGTCGCACCGGATTGAAGCAGCGAGCGGAAAGGATACGCATACCTCGCCCGGGCTCCCCAATATTTATTTGCTGAATCAATATCTTCCGGAATGTGAATTGCCTGCATCGACGCAATGACATTAAGCTCTGCAAAACGCGGAATATCGGTCGGATGAATGATTTGGGCATGTTCAATACGCTGACGCAAACTGTTATTACGGAAACTGCTTTTAGCTTTTTCAAATGCGTTGAGTGCTTTGCGATTCGCGCCATCGCCAATCGCGTGAATGGCGCAAGCGATATCAGATTCTGCCGCGCGCAGAACGAAATCGTCGGCGTCCTTTTGTGAAATTATTTCGGTACCGTGATTGGATGAACCTTCAAACGGTTCCAGCATATGCGCTGTTTGCGAACCAAGAGTACCGTCCAGAAAAATTTTCATTCCTGCAAAAATCAAAGTCTCGTCACCGGATCCGCTTTTCATTCCAAGTTTAATAGCGTCCTCCAGATACCGTATGGGCCAATAAAAAGCGACGCGTAATTTGAGTTCCTGATTTTGATGCAAGAACTGATACGCCTCCCAATCCTCCATCGTCTCCATACAGCCAACGCCCGATAAACCGTTTTGAAATGCGAGATGTTGCCCCGCTCGAAGTGATTCAACACGTGATTTTACCGAGTCTGCGCCCATGACGTTCCAGATTAATTGGCGCGCTTCTTCCTTGATAATCCCTGTAGGCTGACCGGAATGATCCTTAACAATTTCACCCGTATTATTCCACGTTGAAAGCGATGTGATTCCTGCCATTTCGAGCGCTTTCGAATTGCACCAAGCGGAATGGTAATCACGCGCATCAAGGCAAATCGGATGTTCCTTGGAAATTTCATCGAGATCATGATGCGTCGGATAGTGAGACGGGTCCCACAAATTATGATTCCATCCACTCCCTTTAATCCAACCTCCAGCAGGAATTTTCTTCACATGCGCTCTAATTTTTTCCAAACATAGTTGCGCGGACATCAAACCATTGAGATCAATTTGATTTTGTTTGATGCAATACGATAAAAAATGGGTGTGAGCATCAATAAACGTCGGTAAGACAAGTTTTTTCTGCAAATCTATTTTCCGAGCTTTTGGAAATTGGGCACTAATCTCAATTGTCGACCCGCAGCCTTTTATTTTTCCATTCGCTACGGCAATGGATTCGACGAGCGCACCTTGGCCGACATAAATAATTCCATTTTCGTAGACTGTCATATCCATATTTGACGACTAATTTTTTTTGAAGTTATCTAAAACAAGGTGAATTCGCAAAAACTCAAAAAAAAGCCGTCACGCCTCATTGGCGTGACAGCTTGACCCTGTCTTTTGAGAGAAAGACGTGAATTTATTTATTAGAAATCTTGAACTACTGCTTCTTCATCTTGGCGTGATTTCGCAAAAATGTCGGAATGTTTCTTTCGTCCAACGCATCCGTGCCGGTTTGCAGGTAGTCGTCGCTGTCGATGTCCAGCTGTACACTGGCTTCTTCATTGCGCAAGATCGCCGGTTTATCCAAATTAGAATAGCTGTTCTGTTTCAATTCCTTCAGTTTGTC
>JANNSF010000249.1:0-3896 GCA_031402315.1 bacterium
AGTGATAAGGGTTTCATGTTCATGAATTAAGGAGGAAAGTTATTCAAACGGCAGGTACAAGGGATCAATTGAGTCAATTTGTCGCAGGTATGCATCAGGCTTCGGCAGTCGTCAAACACACTCTTCATTGAATTGCCCCAATCTTCGGACAACCATTGGAAAGATTTTGACAATGGCTCACCTTTTCCTCTCAGTGGTTCATTTCGGTTCGTTCAGGCATCAAAATACGGTATTTATGATTGAGTCATAAAGTTTTTTTTACACCGTCTCGGAAATAAATGGGATTAGAAAAGTAAAGATTGTTCTAATAGTAAACCTCATTCTATCCATCCAAGTCAAGGCTGATTAAACTCGAACAAAGTTTAGCCATGCGTTTAAGAATTTTTCTATTCTTGTTTTCCATCATGCTGCCGCAGTTGACTTTAAGGGCAGCAACTGACTCTGCCAAGCACAAACAGCGCACATTGGTGGTCACACCTCGTTTCAATACGTTAAATATGGCGCCTGTAAGCGGTAATATTGTGAACCAACACGTCAACGTGGATTTGACTTTCGTATATGCTAAGAATAGGTTCATGTGGGTCATTGCGAACGGGATTGATCTGGAAGACGGCGGTTCTGAAATGAATTATTTTCTCACTAACGTTCGATACAAAATAAATCTCAGTAAGCATTTTGGGATCAGTCCATTCCTGGCTTTTTACTCGGAGCACGCCCATCAGTTGATAGACCCGATATCTGATGTGAACGCAGGCCCGATCCTTACCTACCAGCAAGGTTTCGTGACCGTTGAGGCATTCGTCTTGTTTGTCAGATTGATGCACCCAACGCTTGAAAAAGATGTTATTTTCCGCTTTGAAATTAAATGTGTCTTTAAGTATATAGTGATTTCAGGATTTGTGTATCAAAATGCCAGTTACTTTGATAACAAAGATCGACTAGCCGTTGGATTTAGAGCCGTGTTACCCGAGTTCAAGATTTTTAACAAACTGACTGCGCGGTCTGAAGTGACCGGGTCGTTTAAAATCCAGGAGAACCCTATTACAAGAAACTTCAGTGGGGTTTTCCTTTCTCTCGCTTTTCCGCTGAAAATGTAGGATGCACTTTGCGTTGAATTATCGCGGTACGGCGGCTCAGGCGCGATCTCCAAAGAGTCGAAAAAAGCTGCCAGAATCTGTCGCAAATCTTCCGTTCGGCCCTGAATAATGTGTCTCTCAGTATCCAATCTCTTAAACTTCAGGTCACCGTTTAGGGTCAGCCTTCTTTTTTACAATAATTTTTTTATAAACAAATGGTGTCATACCGGTATGCTTTCTAAATATCCTGATAAAGTGACTTTGATCCGAGAAACCGGTTAAGTAGGCAATCTCGGATTGTGAGTATTTGCCAGAATGAAGAAGGTCGGTTGCTTTATCCACTCTAAGTTTGCGGATATACTCACCAAAGGAAAGGCTGTCAAAATATTTGGAAAACTCACGCGACAAGTAGTCAGGATGAAGATTAACTGCTTCAGAAATATTTTTCAGGTTCAAGCTGAAGTTGGTATCAATCTGATCTTGAATTATTTCCTTTAGTCTAACCGCCCAGGCAGGAGGAGCGTTCCTGGATCCGATTTTTTTGCGCAAGAATGTATTAAATATCTGAAGCAACACCCCCTCCATCGGCTCCCACGAATGCTTGTCATACTCATGGTATTTCGCCCAACTGTACAGCCCGTCATAGACAATCATGCCTTGCGCCAGCATTTTATGGTCGTCTTTAAAGTTGTGTGAAAGACCTGCGGAGATGGCCCACAGCCCTGCTGACTGTGGGGCTAAATCAAACGTATCCGTATCGGCCCCACGAACAATCAAGGCAATTTTCAAAATTGAAGGATCCTTGATTTTGTACTTCTTGATGAAAAAGTCAAACGTACAATGATTGCCGTAATGTGTGTGTTCCACATCCTGGACATCAAATGGTATTGCATTGAGTGCTTTTGCTTTTTCCCGGACCTGGTCAGCCGGAACATAAAGAAATTCAGCCTCCTTATCAATGAATCTTCTAATAAGCCAAGGGCAGGCAATCCTGTCGATCTTTGGTTTCTCTCGTGTAATCCATTTCATTTACCTTTTCATTTCATTTATTGTTGAACCAACTGCTAATCCCAATCAATTCAGGAAGGTTAAAGTTCATTTTTAGATAGTTAATGGGCAAGAGCCTCCGCGTATTTTCGAAAAATATTCGACAAGAAGTAAGTTTTATCCCAAAAGTAAGATCTGTTCTATCCATGGCATTTCGATTCCTTTCATATTGAAAGTTTCAGGAGTCAGTTACAGTAACACCGTGGCTATCTTATCAGTTGCTGGAATCGTTGCGGTGGTGAACTATTCAGTATTTACCAAATCATTTATCAATAAAAGGCTACCTGAGTTTTCTTATATGGGGGGAGAAGGATATAAATCCAAAAGGAGTTTGATCGGGATACTTTGTTTTATTGTATTTTGTATTCTTCCTGTTGGCTCAGCACTCATCGACAACAAGAGTGTGAAAAATTACCTAAAGGGATAAGTTTAGCTTTAACGAATTTAACAAAAGAGCCAGGGTCGTTCCGGGCTTTTTGTTTTATGCTGCATGAGCTTTGCGAGTCTTTGCATCTCTGATGTAAGTATCAATGAGATCGAAGAGTGTTTTCTTTTTATCATCTTTCAAATGTTCTAAGTCCTGGAGTCTTTTGAGAGCTTGCTTATCGAGCTTTGAATTAATGCCTTCACCTACTAGGTAATCGAGAGAGACCCCAAGTGCATAGGCAATTTTCTTTGCGGCATCAATGGTGGGCACAGCTTCACCCCAAGCGCGCGTGCTCTGATTCTGGCGCGACGTCTGTGACGCGTGCCGGTCTAGAATAGAAAGCGAAGCATTGATTCCAACAACTCTGGATGTGAAAATTGATCTGGAATTCCGGAACCGAATAGCAGCTATTGTATGGGTGGTATGTTTCTATTTCGGTATGTCAGCGAAATACAAGCTTCTGGGTCTGGCTCGTTATCTTTATAGCTCCTCACGGAACTATTATCGAATCAAGGGATTGATTGAGATTGAGTGGCTGAGATGAATAAGTTTCGATTAACAAACAGTGGCATCGATGCTCCGTATCAAAGCCCAATTGGGCACGCGTCCGGAGACGCCGCGCCAGAGTCTGTTGGTTGGAAGTCGTTCGGAACACCAACAACGCAAAGGATGTGGAAAGTTATTCAAACGCGTGGTAAATAGGATAAATCTGGTCGCTTTTTCGCCGGTTGTAGTTGCCGCCAGCCGATGGAAGAAGGTCAGAAAAAGCAAGCGGTTTTTTTATTACCTTTCCTTATAAAACATCGTCAACGTAATTATGGCAACATACAAATTACAAGTCAATGGAAAGAGCTTTGAAGTTGATGTAGATTCCGATACACCCATACTTTGGGTTCTGCGGGATCACCTCAACCTGTTGGGCACCAAGTTTGGCTGCGGAATAGGACAGTGTGGTGCCTGTACTATCCATCTTAACGGCGTAGCCATTCGATCGTGCAATTTGCCGATTTCGGCCATTGGAAGCGCCAAGCTAACGACCATTGAGGGCCTTTCACATGCTGGCGATCATCCTGTACAGCAGGCATGGCAGGAAGTTGATGTACCCCAATGCGGATATTGCCAGGCCGGACAAATCATGACGGCAGCAGCACTGCTGTCAAAGAACCCTAAGCCTTCGGCAACGGAAATAGATGACACCATGCATCCAAACCTATGCCGCTGCGGCACATACCACCGTATCCGGGAAGCTGTTCTTCTCGCCTCTACCAAAACGAAATAGCCATGTCAATTTCAACTGCATCAAATAGACGTAACTTCTTGAAAATGAGTGCCACTATTTCAAGTGG
>JANNSF010000250.1:0-35950 GCA_031402315.1 bacterium
TTTTGCGCTTTATCCTATATGTTGACGGCGTTGAAATTTACAAAACCCGAAAGGAATAAAATATGATGTATCACGGTGGAAATGACGATTATCGTTCCAGAAAAAACTTGATTTGGGGTATTGCCCTCATAGTCGTCGGATCCGTTTTATTAATGGACCGTATGAATATTATCGAATCGGACATGGTTTGGCATTTTTGGCCTGTGATTGTTGGTCTTTTTGGGCTCAATAAAATTATATCTGCACGAAAGCCAATGCATATTGTCAAAGGAAGTTTTCTCATATTTTTAGCCTTTTGGATTTACGTGTCTATTGAGCATCTTTGGGGGTTGAGCTTTCGGACAAGCTGGCCAATCATTCTTATTGCTTGTGGAATCACCAGTATTGCGGGAGCGCTTATCAAATCGCATAAGAATTCACACCAGGAGCCTGTTGTATGAGTCGTATTCAAGTTCAACGCCGCGTTTTATTCGGTACGTATATTCTTATTATCGGTGTGCTCGCGCTACTCGATAATCTGAATATTTTTGAGTCGCGTCGGTTGCTCGAATTTTGGCCGACTGCTTTTATTGCCTTCGGCGGACTCAAACTGTATCAAACACGCCATCCTGCCGGATATGCAATTGGTGGCGCGCTGGTGCTGACCGGCATTCTCATGACGCTGCATCGTTTGGGAATTATTTATTTCAGCTGGCGCGAATGGTGGCCGCTAATTTTGATCGTTGTTGGTATTGTCATTCTGCTAAAGGATCGTTTTTATCCTCTCAGGACAACGAATGAAGTCGGCGGAGAATCCCGGAATGATCCGAGTTTGTTGAATATTATTTCCGTGATGAGCGGCAATAAACGAAAAGTGGATTCGCAGGATTTCCGCGGCGGAGAAATGACCGTTATCATGGGTGGTGCGGACCTTGACCTGCGCCCCGCGTCGATGGAATCTTCCGCTACGCTCCATGTATTTGTTGTCTGGGGAGGCATTTCTTTAAGAGTTCCGGCGGATTGGACGATTGAGATGGACGGTGTCCCACTTCTTGGCGGTATTGAGGACCGAAGCGTCCCGCCGATGAATTCTACAAAGCGTTTGATCATCAAGGGCTATGTACTGATGGGCGGTATGGAGATCAAAAACTAATGCATCCAATTTTGTCCGATGTCCGAAAGCTCTTGTGGTATATGGCCGCGTGGCTTTTAACCGGCATTTTCATTGCAAAACTTCTAGCCTTAGCCGATCTCGCGCCCTGGGCTAATGCCATGTTTTTTGCGATCCCGGCGTCTCTGGTCTATGCTTTTGTTGCGTCCTCCGCCTACTACGTTTGCCGCTCCCTTCCGTTTGCGAAGCGTAATTTTTTTGTAACGGTTGGCGTTTTTGGAGGAACGGCTCTGATCAGCGGATTTGCATGGGTGGGCGTTTGTCAGATTTGGAATAATTTTGGCCGATCAATTGGTGAGGATTGGATGTTCATAGAGATTTCTCAACGAATGGCCATTTTACTTTTCGGGATTGGCTTCGGATTGTATTTGCTGTCGATTTTGGCGCACGATGTGATGATTGCATTTGAAAATGTGCGGGAGTCGGAACGGCGCGAATTCGAATCCCGGGTCCTGGCCCGCGACGCAGAGCTGCAGCTTCTGCGTGCGCAGATCAATCCGCATTTTCTTTTCAACAGCCTCAATTCCATCAGCGCACTGACGTCTATGGATGCTGCCGGCGCACGGCACATGACAATTCAACTGGCGCAATTTTTCCGTCAGAGTTTGTCGCTTTCAGAAAAAAAGAAAATTACTCTCGCGCACGAACTCGAACTTTGCGAAAATTTTTTAGCCATTGAAAAAGTCCGTTTTGGAAAGAAACTCGGCGTTGAAATTCATATCGAAGACGAAGCAAAATCCGGGCTCATTCCTCCGATGATTCTACAACCGCTCCTGGAAAACGCTATTAAGCACGGCATTCGAGATCTCGTCGACGGAGGCACACTCGTGATCAAATGCATTTCCCGCGACGGCTGGCTGCACATCTCCGTCGAAAATCCGGTGGATGCGATTCCAACAAAGGCCGTTGGAAATGGTCTCGGACTTACAAACATTAGGCAACGCCTGACAACAATCTATGGAGAAAAATCACGCATCACCTGGGCTCATACAAAAGAGAAGTTTTTAGTTGAGATCGTATTGCCTTACCAAACGAGCGACTTATGAAGACCTTAAATACCCTGATCATAGACGATGAAGAATTAGCGCGCAGGCTAATTCGTGAATATCTGAAGAATCACACGGACATTGAAATCGTCGGCGAATGTGAAAACGGATTGGATGCCGTCAAAATGATTGGTGAATCTAACCCTGATCTTATTTTTCTGGATATTCAAATGCCGAAGCTCACAGGGCTCGAGGTGCTGGAATTGACAGGACGGAATCAAGGCATCATTTTCACCACGGCCTACGATCAATACGCCGTCCGCGCATTCGACCTTCATGCCGTGGATTATTTACTTAAGCCCTTTTCCTATGAACGTTTTGACGAAGCGCTTTCGCAAGCGCGCAAGTCCCTGGGACAAAAATCTCCGGCCCTAGAGAAATTGATTGTCAATCCAACCGAAAAAATCGAAATATTGATTAAAGATGGTGCGCATGTTCACATTATCCCCGTTGAAAAAATTGACTACATCGAAGCGCAGGACGACTATATCCAAATCATGTCGGAAGGAAAATCGTTCCTGAAAACACAACGGCTTTCGGATCTTGAAACACAACTGGATTCCAAACGATTCGTACGAATTCACCGTTCTTACATTTTAAATATTTCAAAATTAAAGGGGATCGAGCGTTACGCAAAAGACAGCCATGTCGCGGTGTTGCGTGACGGGAAGCAGATTCCGATCAGCCGTGCGGGCTACGAGCGTATCAAGGCCTTATTGTGATTCCGATATTGATATTCAAAAAAAAAATATTCATAATCCGCGTACGTAAAACTAAGTAACACGAAAAGAGATCATTCCTCATGTCCGGTGACGCTTCCAAGGTCGATTTGACCTCACTAAAAATTAATAGAAACCCCGTCCCTCAGAATTCGGACGAGGAGAAAAATAATTCCAAATTATGGATTGGACTTGGCGTGACCCTGGCCCTCCTGCTCGGTGGATATTTTTTCATGCCTTCTTTAGGCTCCGGAAAAGTAGTTTCACTCACGACCGTTCAATTGGTATTTGCATCGCAAGGCACCGGCGTTTTGACCGCAAGCGGCTACATCGTACCTCAACGGAAAGCGTCCGTCGCCTCCAAGGCCACAGGGCGTTTGGTTTTCCGTGGTGTTGAGGAAGGCGATGTCGTCAAAAAAGGACAAATTCTTGCGCGCATTGAAAGCGCCGATCTTGAAGCGCTCGTGCAACAAGCCGAAGCCGGACTCGTGGTCGGAAGAGCGCAGGTCGAACTCGCCGAAGCGGACGTCGAAAAAGCGAAAGCCGATTATGACCGCAATGAAACATTTTTGAAATCCGGCGTGATTACAAATTCCGATTTTGAATTGGTCCGCTCCCTTTATAAATCCGCTATAGCACGGCTCAATTCCGCCAAAGCCAATATCGCCGCAATTGACGCGAATATCCGGAATGCGAATGTACAGGTTGAAAACACCATCATTCGCGCGCCTTTTGACGGGACGATCCTGACCAAGAATGCCGATATCGGCGAAATTGTTGCACCTTTCGCATCGGGTGCGAATTCCCGCGGCAATGTCGTTACAATGGCCGATATGAGTTCTCTCCAGCTCGAAGCGGATGTGTCGGAAACCAATATCGAGCGTATTAAACTTGGTCAACCGTGTGAAATTGCTCTCGACGCGGCGCCGGACAAACGCTATCGCGGTGAGGTGTGGAAAATTGTTCCAACCGCCGATCGCGCCAAGGCAACCATTCTGACAAAAATCCGATTTTTGGAAATTGACAAAAAAGTTCTGCCCGAGATGAGCGCCAAAGTGACGTTTCTTTCCCAGGCGATCAGTGACAGTGCGATGAAGGCAAAACCCAAAATGACGGTGCCCGCTTCTGCACTCGTGGAGAGAAACGGCAGAAAAGTTTTGTTTATGGTAAAAAACGACATCGTTCAGGAAGTCGCTCCTCTCGTTGGAGAAACTCTGGGCGACCGAATCGAAATCGTCAGTGGTGTGCAGGCCGGCGATCGTATCGTGGCTAAGCCTGCAGAAGATTTACAAAAGGGCGATAAAATCGCCATGGAAACGAAATAAACGAATTTGAAAATATGTACTATGATCAATTACGACACCTTTTGCTAAGGCTGGTTGCTAGGGCTGGTTGCGACGGCCGGTTGCCACGGCCGGTTGCCACGGCCTTTAGGCCGTGGAGAGAGTAATACAACAATCCGGCTTTAGCCGAAACAATTTATGCCATACACCAAAGTTTTGATCCACTATATCTGGTCAACCAAAAACCGCGAGCCGTTAATTAGTAACGAATTGAAGCCATTATTGCTTCAGCACATCAAGGAAAACAGCATCAAAAAGGAAATTTTTATTGATTGCATAAATTGTATTTCTGACCATATTCATTTGCTTGTTTCACTCGGCACGGAACAGACGATCGCCAAAACAGCTATGCTCATAAAGGGAGAGTCTTCATTTTGGGTTAATAGGCAACAATTTATCAATGGCAAATTCGAATGGCAGGACGAATATATCGCTTTATCCGTAAGCTATTCCGCAGCAGGAAAAGTAAGAGCATATATTGCAAATCAGGAAGAACATCACAAAAAGAAGACTTTTGGTCAAGAATATGATGAGTTTCTGAGTACAAATCATTTTGAAAACATTTTGGCTAAAGCCAATGCTGGCGATACTGCGCAGTCCACGGCCTAAAGGCCGTCGCAAGGGTCGTTGCAATTTTAAAACCCTAGCATGGAGCAAATATCTCAAAAAATAAAGGACGGAAACGTTGCCACGACCTTTAGGTCGTGGGTCGATGAAAGATATAAGAATCGGCTTTAGCCAAAAAAAACAAGACTCAATTAGAGCGAAATTGTAATAAAAATTATCGAAAGCGCAAAAGCGTAAACCCTAAAATAGAACAAGGAACCACACATGCCAAATATTGTCGAAATTCAAAGCGTTAGTAAATCGTACAAGCGAGACAGCTTGACCATCCCGGTTTTACAAAATATTGACCTTAATATTCCCGAGGGTGAATTTTTAGCGCTGATGGGACCTTCCGGATCCGGAAAATCCACACTGCTCAATCTGATCGCCGGTATCGATCGCCCTTCCGCAGGTTCTGTCATCGTAGGCGGTATAAATGTCGGGACGCTAAATGAAACAGCGCTAGCGGCATGGCGCTCAAGCCATGTCGGTTTTATCTTTCAATTCTATAATCTCATGCCGGTTTTGACGGCATTTGAAAATGTAGAATTGCCGCTTCACCTCACAAAATTATCGAAGAAAGAACGTAACGATCACGTTCGCAAGGTTTTGGACATCGTCGGCCTGGGCGACCGTATGGATCATTATCCCAATCAATTATCCGGAGGACAGCAACAGCGTGTGGCTATTGCGCGTGCGATTGCCAGCGATCCGACGATTATTGTAGCGGACGAACCAACGGGCGATTTGGATAAAACGTCGGCCGGTGAGATTATGACCCTCCTTTCGCGTTTGAATAGCGAGCTGGGCAAAACTATCGTCATGGTAACGCATGATCCAAGCGCCGCGGAAAGGGCCCACACACAGCGCCATCTCGATAAAGGCGCGCTCGCTTAAATCAACCTGATAAACGGGAAAGAAAAAAAATATGTTAATAAAATTACTCATTAAAAATTCACTGCGGCACAAATTGCGCACCATGCTGACGATTGTCGGTATTGCGATTGCCGTGATTGCGTTCGGACTTTTGCGAACGGTCGTCACCGCATGGTATGCCGGCATCGAGGCCTCGGCGGCCAACCGCCTGATCGTACGCCAATCGGTATCGTTTATTTTTACCCTCCCCTATGCTTATAGAGAGCAAATTGCAAGAGTGCCCGGCGTGGAAACGGTATCTTTTTTCAATTGGTTTGGCGGGGTGTACATCGACAAAAATCAATTTTTTGCGCGCATGGCCTGTGATCCCAATACACTGCTTGATGTGTATCCTGAATTCATCACGGACAAAACCGATTTTGAAAATTTCAAAAAAGAGCGGAATTCCTGCATCGTCGGATCCAAACTGGCCGAACAATATAACCTTAAAATCGGCGATGTAATGAATATGGACGGAGATATTTATCCCGGTCAATGGCAATTCACCGTGCGTGCAATTTATAAGCCTCGGGACAAAACAGTGGATGCGACGCAAATGTTTTTCCATTGGGCGTATCTCGACGAGCGCATGAAACAGGATTCTCCGGGACGGGACGGTCAGATCGGCTGGTACGTTGTCAAAATTAAAGATCCGGGTCAATCGGCAGCCGTTTCCGAATACATCGACGGCCTCTTCAAAAATTCGCGTGCCGAGACAAAAACAGAAACGGAAAAAGCTTTTCAACAGGGATTTATTGCTGCGTCCAGCGCATTTATATCGGCGATGAATGGTATGTCTTTCGTTATCATTGGCATCATCATGCTGGTTCTCGGCAATACCATGATTATGTCGGCACGCGAAAGAACCCGTGAATACGCGGTATTGCGAACGCTTGGCTTCTCCAATCCTTTTATCATGGTTTTTATTTCCGGAGAATCCATTTTCATTTCACTCCTGGGCGGCGCGCTTGGTTTGCTATTAATGATACCCTTTGTCAATGGGTTTGAATCCGCCATGCCGAAAGGCTGGTTCCCGATATTTAATGTGGCCAATTCCACCATTGTTCTGAGTATGGTTTGCACATTCCTAATCGGCGTTCTTGCTTCCCTGTTTCCCATTCAGCGTGCACTCAAAACTAAGATCGTAGACGGTCTGCGATACATCGGTTAATCCAGAGGAGAAATTATTTATGAAAATCCCACTCAAATATATACTTGGCAATTTCAAGACGCGTCGGCTGACCACCGGAATTACCGTGCTTGGCGTCGCGTTGGTCGTTTTCGTTTTTGCGGCCGTGCTCATGATGGCCAATGGCGTACAGAAAACACTTATTTCAACCGGTTCGTCACAAAACGTGATGATCGCGCGGAAATCCGCCAATGGTGAAATCGGGAGCATCATCGATGGCGAATCGGTCAATACCATCATGACACTTCCTTTTATCGCAAAAAATGCGGAAAGCAAGCCCATTGCTTCCGGGGAACCGGTGGTGATTATCAATCTCGATAAAATTGGCGGCGGCATGAGTAATATTACGGTGCGTGGTGTTTCAAAGGAAGCTTTTACATTACGATCTCAAGTGAAACTCCGCGAGGGTCGGTTGTTCAATTTTGGACAGCGAGAAATTATTGTTGGAACTTCCATCGAAAAGCGTTTCAACGGTGCCAAGATAGGCGATCGCGTGCGCTTCGCCGGAGATGACTGGGAAATCGTCGGTGTTTTCGACGCGAGCGGAAGTGGCTTTGAGTCCGAAATGTGGGGTGATGCCGTTCAGTTGCTTCAGGCCTTCAATCGGTCCAATAGTGTTTCAACATTGACCTTGCGCCTGGAAAGTGAAGAAAAATTTGAAGATTTCAAAAAGGCTTTTGAAAGTGAAATGCGTCTGAAAAATTTTGAACCGGAAACAGAAAAACGATTCTTCGAAAAGCAGTCCGAGATGATGAGTATTTTTATCAAAGTGCTTGGTATTTTTATCACGCTGATTTTCAGTATCGGCTCCACGATCGGCGCGCTCATTACTATGTACGCATCGGTTTCCAGCCGTACCACGGAGATCGGCACACTGCGTGCACTGGGCTTTCAGCGCAAAAGCGTAATGGCGGCCTTTTTGACCGAATCTATTTTTCTCTCGCTCGCCGGAGCGGTGCTGGGCATTTTGATTGCGTCGTTTCTTTCATTCTTTACAATCTCAACTCTCAATTTTGGTTCCTTTGCCGAATTGGCTTTCGCGTTTGCCCTCTCTCCTTCGATCGTAATCAGCTCGTTGCTGTTCGCGCTATTTATGGGGATTTTGGGCGGCTTTCTACCGGCGATGGGCGCATCACGATTAAAGATTGTTGACGCGCTAAGAAGTGCATGATCATAATCGTTATTGCATAACTAACGGGCGGTGTGAACAAATCACACCGCTCTTTTTTTGCCCATAAGGCAAGGACTCGTGGCCAAAACTGTATATGCACTTCGGTGAAATAACCGTGTTCAAAAAGAATACCTGGTAGATTTTATCGTTTAAACATCCACACGCCACGATACGTGCCGACCCAGATGTTTCCTTTTTTGTCAACCATCATGCTTAAGATTTGGTCCGAAGGAAGCGGCGAATTAGTCGTATTATAAAAATCCCATTCCCCATCCGATGTCAATTTTGCCAGTCCTCCCGCATAGGTTCCAACCCAAATGGCGCCTTCGTTATCCTGGACAATTCTGGTGACGTCACTATTGGGTAATGGAGATTCTTTGGCATTGTAATTTTTCCATACGTCGTTTTCTATTACATGCATCCCTCCACCTTCTCCAATCCAAGTTCGATTCCGATCATCGGTAAATACATCAAAGACGTAATTGGTTTTCAAATCGGAATTGGATACCACATAGGAATTCGATTGCAGATGTATACGACGTACCAGCCCGCCGCCCCACGTTCCAATCCAGGCGGTATACGTATCAAACGCAATTCGCGTAGGCATTGAAACTGTCATCGTGGACCAACCAGTATCGGCCAGAATGGAAATCCCATTTAAGGACGTGATCCATTTCCTTCCATCCGGATCGATGAATATTCCGCCTACACCGGCGCTCAGAATACCGGAATTCGTCGGCCGAAAAACTTCCCACGTTACGTCGTCAAATTTCCAAAGTCCATCGCGCGTTCCAATCCACTTCACGCCTTTTGAATCAAGAGCGATAGCCGATACGCCCAGGTCAGAGAGTGGTGAATTATCCGGCGTCAAGACCGTCGTATCGTTGGGCATCACCTTGTAGAGACCCCAATCCGTTCCGATCCAAACAACGCCTTTGGCTTCGGCAATCGAACCCGCTCTTCGTTGAGGCAAGACTTCAACCCATCTCCGCGCAGAGGAATGATCGTCGGCACACGAGGCAAGAAACAGCATTGTAAATAAGACAATGGTAATTCGCATCGTCATTGGACGAAAAAGAATGACAAAAGTTTGAAGAAAGATTAGGGAGGTCGAAAAATTTATGCTCTTACCATGGTGCACCCGAAAAACCCGCTTAACTGGTGCGTTTGAGGAAAAATCTTAAAGAATCCCCGATCATCCGTACAATCCTTGAGCACGGTGTTGACGATTGAAAAGTATTCGTGATTCTTTAAGAAAGCCTCCACAACATTTTCATTTTCGTCGGTAAACACCGTGCATGTAGCGTAGACCAATTTTCCCCCGGATTTTACCAGACCCGTATATTTTCCAAGGATGGCGGCCTGCTCCTCCGCCAATCGAGCCATCGCTTCCGGCGTGATTCGCCATCGCATATCCGGATTGCGCTGCAAGACGCCCAATCCACTGCACGGTGCATCCACGACGACAATATCCACTTTTCCCGCGTACGAATTCAGAACATCCACCGTAAGATCATTCAAAATTTCTATGTTCGAAGAACCGGCCCGATCGGCGCGAATTTTTAGCTGTTCCAAAGCAAATGCATTGACATCGGAAGCGTATATCTTACCGGAATTTTTCATCACCGCGGAAAAGGCTAATGCTTTCCCGCCGCCACCCGCGCACGCGTCCCAGATTGTCTGACCCGGTTTGGGGTCAACCCATTCGCAAAAGAGTTGGCTTGATTCGGCCTGAATATCAAATTCACCCCGCTTAAAACTCTCCGTCGAATAAATATCATGTCGATTTTTTACGACCAGACCGTTCTTTGAATAACGTGATTTTTCGGTCACCACGCCTTCCTCATCCAGACTTTTCTGAACGTCCGCCGGATTCTTCTTTAGCGTATTGACTCGTAAAGCCGGCGCAAATTCACGGTTATTAAACTCACAAAACTGACGTGTTCCTTCTTCTCCCCACTCGGATAAGGCTCTCTCGATAAGCCACACGGGGTGAGAAAAAGAAATGCTCAATGAATGCGAAAGGTTTTTTTTGGGATTGGGCATGGGAATCGCGATCGTAATCGTCTTAAACGATGCAATGAAGTTTCGAACCGCTTCCCGATATTTTCCATGCGACTTTGGTAGCGCATAGTCAGCGAGCACCATGGCCATCTCTTCAGAACGCGGCGGTTCCGAAAGAATTTGCGCGGCAAGTCGATAGGCCGCTCGCATGGTCGGATCAAACGAGGACGCATCCGACTTGAGCGTTTTTGAAATAAGGTAATCGAGGCGCAACTTCCACTGAATGATGCCGCGCACGTATTTTGTCAAAAGCCCTTTGTCTCGTGAATCCAGAGTCTTTTGATGATCGTGAATCGTGCGGCGAAGCAAAACGTCTACGCGCTCCGACGTCTCATCGAATTCAACAATGATCTCCATCGCGAGGCGCAGCATATTGATCTGGGAAATGCGATGTTCTTCTATAACGCTGGTGGCACCTTTGAAGCGTTTTGGCGCGAAATGCGAGTTTCTTTTATTCATGCTCACTTGCTATTCCATTTCTTCTAAAGCAGCCTGCAGTTCGCTTTTCGTGTGAAAATTGTTTTGTTGACCGGCCAACGCCATGCCTTCTTCGTATACCTTTTTTGCAGAATCGCGATCCTCAAGCAATTCATATAGCTTTCCCAACTGATAATACAAAGGCAGGTAATTGCCATCTTGTGATTTCAATGCTGCAAATTGCGCCAGTGACTCCGCGTACTGCCCGTTTGAAAGAAACTCCATGGCAAGCCCATAACGCGAAAACGAATCGTTCGGATCTTTGTCAACGAATGATTTTAGTTGGTCAAGCCGTGTCACCGTATCGCGGATTAAATTATTTTCTTATCCAATTTTGCCAGGACCGCATTGAGTTCTTTCGTCTTTTCCTCGTAGCCTTTTTTCCCGAGCAACGCAAACATATTTGACTTGTACGCTTCAACGCCCGGTTGGTCAAACGGATTGACCCGCAGCAGATAGCCGCTCATGGCGCATGCTTTTTCAAAGAAATAAATAAGCTGACCCAGGTAATACGCATTGAGTTCCGGAATACTGACCGTCATATTCGGCACACGCCCGTCGTGATGCGCCAGCGTGACGCCCTCGTAGGCTTTGCGATTTACATAGTCAAACGTTTTGCCCGTCAAAAAATTAAATCCATCAACATCGCCTTCGAGTTCCGGTACAGAAGTATCCGCTTGTGATTTTTCGATCCATAATACCGTCTCAAAAATATTCCGAGCACCCTGCTGAACCCACTGACCCATGGAGTGCAAATCCGTAGAATAGTCGACGGAGGCCGGAAAAAGGCTCTTACTTTCTTTACCTTCGCTCTCGCCGTAAAGTTGTTTCCACCATTCCGCCATATAATGTAGCGATGGCTCGAAGTTTGCGAGAAGTTCAGCCGTTTTTCCATTCGAATACATGAGGTACCGAATGGCCGCATAGGTGTATGCCGGGTTAAGTCTTAAACTGGGCTCTTTAAGAATTTTCTCCATATCGCGAGCGCCCTGTAAAAGCTGGCCAATGTCAATACCTGCTACCGCGATCGGCAGCAGCCCGACCGGGGTCAAAACGGAATAACGGCCGCCGATATCGTCGGGAATCACAAATGTCTTCCAACCGTTTTGATCGGCAAGTTTTTTTAGCGAGCCGCGGCTTGCATCGGTGGTCGCCACGATACGTTGCGCAACCTGACCCTTGGCCATCGATTCACCCATGATAGCCTTGAGATATCGCAAGGCCAGCGCCGGCTCCGTCGTCGTTCCGGATTTCGAAATCACGTTGACGCTCACACGCTTGTTTTGTAAAACATCTTTCAAATCGCGTAAATATCGACCACTCATATTTTGTCCCGCGAAAAATATATGAGGTGTTTTGGAAGGCAAACTGTTATTGAAGGAGTGCGATAAGGCATCAATCACGGCCTTGGCGCCAAGATACGATCCGCCGATACCGATGGTAATCAATACATCCGAAGATTTACGAATTTCCTCCGCCGTCTTATTGATGTCTTCAATTTCTTTCATCGTAATGCGGCTCGCGAGATCAAGCCAGCCTAAATAATCATTTCCAATACCGGTACGATCTTCAATGACTTTGTGGATCTCGTCCACTTTGGACTGCAGTCTGAAAATGTCTTTCTCTTTGATAAAATCTGTGACGTACGTGTAATCCAGCTGAATGCTCTTCATACGCTCTCCCGAGTTATATTGAACATGGTTTATTTTTGATACTGTGCCAACCGCCCAATATAGCCTGAAAAATTAATAATCCCATGACGAATTTTTTGGCCAAAAGGACCGTTGCGGAAATAAATCGACCATCTGTTATAACCCCTTGCGCGATTGATTGGAATTAGTTATAATTGATCGCGAAAATAACAATTTTGAGGATACCATGAAAAATCTTTTAGTTCTTTTATTGTGTTTCACTCTTCGTCTTGCCGCCCAACAGGCCAATTACAAAGTAACCGTCCAACCGGATACAATCTTGGCCGTGGATGGCGAAGCCCTTATCAATATTTTTTCGGGAAAAACCGACCTTAATTACAGTTGTCTTGCCCACAAGGGCGGCGGCACATTTAGTGAATTTAAGCTCGTTCAAACGGCAAGCGGACAGGCCGCGCAAGTGGTTTTTAGAAGTCCCTTCCCGGGAGAAGTAGAGTTTGATATCGTGGATGCAAAATTCAATAAGATCGGCTCCGGCAATGTCACGGTAGCGGCTCCGAAAGTTGAAATCTTGGAAGAGAAATCACTCGACCGTTACAGCGAGCAAGGAAACGTCGCTCTGGGTTCGCGAATATTTCCCCTGCTGGTTAAAGTCACCGATCACAACGGACACCCCATCAAGACCGCGAAGCTATTTTGTAAACTTCAGGAGATCGTAAACAAGAAATTTGTCTCTACGACGACCAAAGCTTCCGAATTCAAATGGGTCGACGACCATTACGAGGCTACTATGACCGGATTGAAAGCCGCTTCCTATCGAATCGAAGTTATCGATGAAGCACATCTCGAGTCTTACGATCGCGCGGACAATAGGGACTATCCACACCCCTCGGCCTTGATCGAAGGCTTAAACATTGAATAATTTTTTTTCGAACGCACGTTTAAAAAATTCCCTGCGCGACGGCGTGGGGATTTTTTTTGCCGTGGGTGCAGTATTGATCTTAAAGGCCTGCGCGAGTATCGGCGCGCCCGGTGGCGGACCGGAAGACAAAATAGCGCCGACTATTGTGGAAACCTCGCCAACGACGGATTCAACCCGCGTGTCCCGCCTTCCGGAAATCAAAATTGTATTTTCAGAATTGATGGATCGTGTTTCTGTAGAGAATGCGCTTTTTATGATGCCTTTTCCCACGCTTCCACCCGAATTGGATTGGGACGGCCATACGCTCAATATTCTTTTAAGAGATTCGCTACCTCCCAATCGTACGTGTGTCATTTCCATCGGTTCGGATGCCAAGGATCGTCACCAAAATCCGCTTGGCCGCACTTTTACTACGGCATTTTCAACCGGAAAAAAAATAGACCGTGGCTCGATCATCGGCCATATTCAAAATCTAAAACCGGGTACGGCCATTTGGGCATATACCAAAGGCGACACGAGTAATACAGATAGTCTGCTTTTCAAACAACGCGCCGACTACGTGACGCAGGTTGGCAAAAATGGCGAATTCAGTCTAAACTATCTTACGGCCGGAAATTATCGTGTTTACGCCGTGATTGATGCCGATAATAATTTTCTTTATACACCCGGTGTCGACGGCATAGGCCTACCCACACGCGACGTCTTTGCCGATGAAAAACGCCCCGACTATGTGGAATTTACGACCTTCTCGGAGGACACGCTTCGCCTGGGAGTCGTGGATGCGATCACGTACAAAAATCGTTTGGTTAAAATTCAGATCAATAGCCTCGTGCGCGACAGTTTTTTGAGAACCAACTTCTCCATTGTCGATAGCGCAGACGGAAAGAACATCCCAATTCACAATGGATTTAAGATTGATCGAAGTGCTTTTACAGAGTATCGTTTGTTCTGCGATTCTTTGCAAAGTGATAGGACGTATCGTGTCGGCGTAAAAAAACTTTATTCGTCACTTGATTCAGCACAAGGGCTGGAGTTCTATTTCAGAGGCGACTCCCGTGAAAGTGATGAGCCACGCCTAGAGTGGTTAAACGCCTCCTCAGCGCTCTTGCCCCAGGAGAGCCTGGATTTTAGATTTTCAATAGGTGTCGATACGTCTGAAATTCGCCGTTTCTCTAAACTCTACGAAGACTCGACGCGCCGTGATATGGCATGGCACTGGACATCGCCCGGTCTCGGCATTCTAAATTCCAAATTTTTCCAACCCGGTAGATCCTATCATCTCGAAATTTTTGGAGATTCGGTAAACGATCAATTCAAAAGGACTCTCGCCGACAGCACGATTCATTTTCGCTTCCTTATACTGCCCGAAGACACTTTGGGCGTTATTTCCGGATCGGTCATCGATGAAGATTCGCTTGCGTCGGGCAAAATTTATATGCAATTTCGCCGCGTGGATGGAGGCGTTGCAAAGGCGACGGTTTTGGAATCGCCGGGCGAATTTACACGAGATCTCCTCGTACCGGGATTCTATAAAATTTCAGGATATCGGGATTCGGATCATAATGGTGAATGGACAAAAGGGAGATCCTGGCCGCTCATTTTTTCGGAAAGAACGCTGATGGTATCCGATTCCACGATTGTGCGTCGAAATTGGGAAACCTCTAATATTCTTTTACGTTTGAAAAAATAGAAACGAACGAAGAAAAAATGGTTTATTACTTATTTCAAACAATGAATAAAAAAAGTTTTCGTGTGGAAAAGGGTCTGGACGTGACGATTGGACGCGCTTTTGATAACTCACTTCGGATCGAAAACAGTTCTATCTCCCGCTACCACGCGCGTATCACATGGCGTGGAGAAATGCTCGTCGTTTCAGACCTGGCAAGCACCAACGGTGTCTTCGTCAATGGAAATGCCGTTGAAACCGATTCTTTTGTTCCTCTAAAGCCTGGCGACGAACTCAAAATCGGAAGTCTTAAAATGATTCTCTTGGATGAAAAGACTTTCGCGTCCCAAAAATCCGACAACCCAAAAAATATCAATACCTCTCTTATCTTGGATTTCGAACTCACGCAAGAATTTTTAAGTCATAAAAATTAAGGCCGCCTATGAAAAGAATTCTCTATCTCGGAATTATTTGTTCTCTTTTTACGATCGCATGTTCGACCCGATCTACGGTTATTTCCGATCAATCGACGACGAACCGTCGTGATACAAAAAGCGATTCGACTAAAGTAATCACTCAAATTGAACCGCAAGGGAAGGATTCTGTCGTTCGAGCAAAAAATAATGAGAACTTATCTTCGCTTCGTTCGCTTGGCGATTCGCTCTATCAGAATGAAAAATATGAAGAAGCGTTTCCGGTATGGTTGAAAATTTTGGACCACTCCGGAAAGGATAAGCAAACTTCCGCCGCAGCCCACTATGTTCTCGGGACCATTTTCTACCATAAGGAGGAATACACAAAGGCCGAAATTGAGTTCAAGTATGCCATTAAGGACGATTCAACGTTTATCGACCCGTATCGCGAAATCGGCCTCGTCTATATCGTGAAGGGCGATTATGACAAAGCAATCATGTCTTTTGAGAGAATTCTGCATTTTGCGCCAAACGACTCGGAAGCCACGTCGCTTGTAGGATATGCCAAGGGCTCGCAAGCCTACGAAAAAGGGCTCACCGATTTCAACGAAGAATATTACGACGAGGCCATCCGTCATTTCAAAACGGCCGCAAAATATCTGGCGGACGATACCTCGGCGAATTATAAAATCTATTTTTTCCTCGGTAAGTCCTACCTGGAAAAATTGGACTATGAACGTGCGCTTCCAGCGCTTAATAAGGCTATAACCCTCAATCCGTCTTTGCATGAAGGATATACCGAGATCGGGACGGTCTACTTTGCTCGACGTGATTTTAAACAGGCCATTGCATCCAATTTGAAAGCCTTGGAACTTTTGCCGACCTACGCCAAAGGCATTAACAATTTGGGATATGTCTATTTTACGCAAGGCAATGAAGCGGCCGTAAAGGGCGACAAAAAGGGAGCGGTGGAGCTTTATCAGAAGTCCATATCTCTATTCGAAAAAGCTTTGACAACCGATCCGGGTCTCGATGGAGCCCGAAAGAATCTTGACCACGTTCGAAAAATATTATCCGGCAGCCGCAACGTTCGAGCCTTTACGATGCTGCAGGCCGCCAATAAGACCGAAAGCGCATCGGATAAGATCAAGCAACTTAAGAACGTAATTTCGCAAGACTCCACCTACGACGATGCGTATAACAATCTTGGCGTTGCTCTCTACTATGACGGCCAGGTAGATGACGGTATTGCCATGGTCGAGCGCGCCATCGCGATCAATGGATTTAATCCTCAAGCCCGGAACAATCTCGGATTCATGTTATCCACCGCGCATCGTTTTGAAGAGGGTATCAAACAGCTTTTTATTGCGATACAAATTAAGCGCGACTATTTTGATGCGTATATCAACCTGGGCTACGCCTACATGTGGAAAAACGATTTCACCTCTTCCCGTAAGATATGGCTGCAGTTGTTGAAGCTAAACCCGGGGAATATTATGGCCCGTAAAGGTTTGGAGGAAATGGAGAAGCGCGAAAAACAGTTGAACTCCGGCGAAACGACGATCACCATTGAATATTCGGACGATCCGGATGAAGGAAATAACTAATGCTTCACGTAGTCATTATGGCAGGAGGCGCGGGTACACGGTTCTGGCCGCGCAGTCGCACAACCACTCCCAAACAACTTCTTAATATCGTGGGTGAGACGACCATGATCCAACAAACGGCGGCCCGCGTCGAATCGTTGGTCAAGCCCGAACAAACATGGGTGGTTACGAACGCCCTTCAGGCTCCGGAGGTTTTCCGCCAATTGCCCCTCGTGCCGCGAGAAAACATACTGATTGAACCGGTAGGCCGAAATACGGCGCCTTGTATCGGTTTGGCGGCGCTGCATATTTTGAAAAAGGATCCCCAGGCCGTAATGGCAGTTCTCGCGGCAGACCATCTCATAAAACCCGATTCTGCTTTTTGTGATACACTCTCTTCGGCCGCAAAGATTGCCCATGAATCGCACGCTTGTATTACGATTGGTATAATTCCTACAAGACCCGAAACCGGTTATGGCTATATTCAATTTGTTGAAAATGAATTCAAGGAGTCCGGAAACCATCGTGCCCATCGTGTCAAAACATTTGCTGAAAAGCCTAATTTGGAAACGGCCATCAATTTTGTCGCTGCAGGCGACTTTTTGTGGAATAGCGGAATGTTTATTTGGCGTGCGGATACTATTGTCAAGTTGATAGAGATTTATCTGCCGGAATTACATGAGGGCTTAATGGAAATTGAACAAACCCTTGGTACGACAAAATACGACAAGACCTTGGACCGAGTATATCATAAGGTCAAGGGAATATCCATTGATTACGGAGTCATGGAGCATACCAAGGATGTATACGTCATACCTTCGTCTTTCGAATGGAATGATGTCGGGAGTTGGGAAGAGGTTTATCACCTTTCACCCAAGGACGCTACGGGCAATGCCGTAATGGGTGAAGCCATATTGCTGGACAGTACCAATACGCTGGTCTACGCACCGGGAAAGATAGTTGCCGGAATCGGATTAAATGATTACATTATTGTGAGTACAAACGATGCGCTATTGATCGTTCCACGTGCTCAGGCGCAAGATGTTAAGAAAATTGTTGAAGAATTGCAGCGACGCAAGAAAAACGAATTCCTATAAGGAACCCCGAGTATGAAAAAAGAAAAAATCCTGTCCTCGCTCGAAGATATCGCGGCGAAATTGAACCTTAAGGTCCGTCAGGAAAAAGGTGATTTCGCAGGCGGTTACTGTGTAAAGGATGATACGGAATTCATCTTGCTCAACAAACGTCACATGATTGACCGCCGCATTAATATTCTCGCACGTGAAGTTTCCAAATTCGACGTATCAACTTTAGACGTACCGAAAGCCGTTTTAGAAATTATAGAATCCGAACGCAAACACGCGACGGCCGACGATCTGGAATTGGCAGAGGAAGCCGACGATTAGTTTTTCCGGAATGAATCTCTGTAGTCCTTTTGGCCCATGAAGAATATTTTCACGTGCCCACGATACATTTGAATCCAACACTCCAGCAAAAGCTCGATAATCTGCCCAAAACGCCCGGCTGCTATATGTTCCGGGACAGCGGCGGAAAAATAATTTATATTGGCAAAGCAAAAATATTGCGCAATCGCGTACGTCAGTATTTTCTGGATTCTAAGCGTGACGACACTAAGGTCGCCGTCATGGTTCTCAAAATAGAGGATGTGGAAATTATTCAGACCGATTCCGAAGTCGAAGCACTCATGTTGGAATCCAATCTCATTAAAGAGCATAAACCTCGTTATAATATTGAGCTCAAAGACGATAAAAGTTTCCCCTATATAAAAGTTACGGATGAACTTTTCCCGCGTATCTATGTGACGCGTGAAAAGGAACGCCACGGCGGGCGATTTTTCGGACCTTATACCGAAGTCAAACAATTGCGTCAAACACTCAAGACTCTACATCGGATTTTCCCGATTCGCAGTTGCCGACATCACTTTACCGAGGAAATGATTGCATCCAAAAAGATAAAACTTTGCCTGGACTACCATATCCACAAATGTGATGGACCTTGCCAGGGGCTCGTTCTTTCGGAATCGTATCGGCATGTGATCGACCAGATGATACGATTTCTGAATGGCAAAACACGCGATCTCCTGCGACAACTCCGAGAAGAAATGGGCGGTCTTGCCGACGCGATGAAATTCGAAGAAGCCGCACGCCTCCGTGATCGAATCGCCGCCATTGAAAATTACACGTCGGTTCAAAAGGTGATGTTTCATGACCATGTTGATCGAGATATTGCTGCCGTAGCCCAGGAGGAAGACGACGCGTGCGGTGTAATCTTCAAAATTCGTGACGGCAAACTTATCGGTCGACAACATTTTTATTTTTCGAACGCTTTGGAAAAATTACCGGAAGAAACTTTGGAGACGCTACTTAAGACATATTATGATGATACCGATTTCATTCCACCTGAAATTTATTTGCCGCTCGAATGGGATGAAATGGGTTCTATTTCTGAATGGATCAAAAAGAAGCACGGCGCGTCTACTGAACTGATCGTTCCTAAAATCGGCGAGAAACAAAAACTTGTGAATATGAGTGTTCGAAATGCGGAGTTGTTATTGGGCGAGTTGAAGCTTCAGCGTCTCAAAGCCAAAGAGCAATTTGTTCCTCGTGTTCTGGAAAGCCTAAAGCGTGATCTGAATCTGCATCGTTTGCCACGACACATGGAGTGTTTCGACAATTCCAATTTTCAGGGAACGGATCCGGCGGCTTCAATGGTTTATTTTGAAGACGCCAAGCCAAAAAAATCAGAATACCGTCATTTCAAAATCAAAACGGTCGAAGGCCCGGACGATTTTGCAAGCATGTTTGAAATTGTGACGCGCCGCTATTTGCGTGTGTTGGAAGAGGGTTTAGAATTCCCTGATTTGATCGTCATTGATGGCGGAAAAGGACAGCTCGGGGCCGCGGTCGATGCTTTGGAAGGACTTGGTATATCGGTATCCAAAGCGGGTTCTGAAGGGCAAGCCATTATTGGCCTTGCCAAACGGATGGAGGAAATTTTTATTCCGGATGTAAGCGACTCGATCATGATTCCGAAAACATCCTCGTCGATTAAATTACTGCAACAGATTCGTGACGAAGCGCACCGCTTTGCAATAACGTTTCACCGCAAACTTCGTGATAAACGTACGCTGACTTCAGAACTTGACGAAATCGAAGGCGTGGGTGAAAAACGGAGACTGACGCTTATGAATCATTTCGGCTCTGTAAAAAATCTCACAACAGCCTCCTTGACAGAAATTGAAAGTATCGATGGGATTCCGAAAGCCGTGGCGCTAAAGATTTTTGAGTTCCTTCGAAAAGATCAGTCTGACGTCTAACAAAAAAGGTCATCCGAACTTGTTTGTCGTCCGGATGGCCTTTTGTAGGGAGGAGGGGTTCTTATAATTTGTCCATCGTCACGGTGGCAATTACCTTTTCTGAAACATTTCCGTTGTGACCATTTCCATTGTCGTTATTCAGTATAACGACCGGAACCGCGTTTTTATTTCCGCCAAAAACCCGACGGAAGAAATTCGGCACGCGAATCTTCCATTCATCCATTTTTGAGTAAACGATTGGAACGACAATTAATGTCAACATCATCGAACTGGTGAGGCCGCCAATAAGCGCCCAGGCCAATCCTGTTTTCCATTCGCTACCGGCCGCCTTCGACAGCGCGAGCGGCAACATACCAATAATCATCGTGAGCGTAGTCATCAAGATTGGCCGTAATCGCGCCTGTCCTGCTTCCATAAGCGCATCGAAAGTTCCAAGATTCTGATCCGCTTTGGTCTGATTGGTTCGATCCACAAGCAGAATGGCATTCTTAGCTACAAGGCCAATGAGCATAATGAGACCCAGCATCGAAAAAATACTCATCGACTTCATCGCCAAGGCGAGCGCCAAAAGCGCGCCGACAACCGCCAGTGGAATTGAAAAAAGCACAACAAACGGATAGACGTACGAATCGTACAAGGCAACCATAATCATATATACGAAAATAATGGCGGCCAACATCGCAATACCCATGCTTGAAAAGCCTTCCGCCTGATTTTTCAGATCGCCTGAGTATTCAATGCGCGTACCTTGGGGCATCGGCTCTTTTTCCAATAGAGTCTTGAAATCCTCGGCTATAGTACCGCTGGGTCGTCCGTGCGCCTGCGAAAACACGGTGACCGATACATTGCGATCACGGCGTTGAAGCTTTGACGGACCTACCGTCTTGTAAATCGAGGCAAATTGTTTAAGTTGAATCGGTTGACCCTGGCGATTAAAAAAAGTAATGTCACCTACATCGCTGGTTTCGGAACGATCTCCTTGGTCAAGCCGAATGCGAATATCAAATTCGTCGTTTACGGATCGAAATTTAGATTCATTATCACCGGTGAAGGCAACACGCAAGGTCGTGCCGACTTCCGCAAGATTGAGCCCAAATGCGGCTAATTTCTGACGATCAAGTTCGATGCGCGTTTCCGGCTTTCCTTCATCAATAGAAAGACGTACATCGACCGAACCCGGAACCTTGTTAAGCAAGTCCACGACGTGCTTTGCGCCGGATGTAACCTGGGTGCGGTCCGACCCGCTTATTATTAATTGTATCGGCGTCTGATCGGCCGTTCCAAAAAGCCCGATGGGATTGACTCGCGCTTTGACGCCGGGAAGCAAGTTAAGTTTGGCTTTTATTTCCTGACCGACTTGATCTGTGGATTTTGTCCGCTCCGTTTTTGGTACCAGTGCGACGTTGAATTCCGTTACGTTATTAGAGGACTGAACCATTAATCCTTCATTCGACGCGCCGACATTGGCAAAAAGTTTTTGAATTTCCGGCATTTGTAGAAGCATACGCTCAATTTCGAGTGCCTTCTTATTGGTCTGATCAATCGTAGCGCCGGGTGGCAATTCTATAGTGACCGCGAATTCACCTCGATCCGATTTCGCAACAAATTCCTGCCCGATAAATCCAAGTGGAATCAAGCTGCAGGAGCCGAATAACAGGGCAATCGTCATGACACCCACCGTTTTGCGATGACCGAGGGCCCAACGTAAAAGTTTTAGATAATGTTTTGCAAATCGGTCGTACAGGGCTTCGAATCCTAGCGCAACGCGGCCCATGAAGGTATCCCTGGTCAAAGGTTCAATTTTTGCAAAACGGGATGCGAGCATCGGCGTGATCGTAAAAGAAACCAGAAGTGACAGAAGCGTCGAAAGGGTTACAACAAGCGCAAATTGACGCATGATATTACCAATAAGTCCGGTTGTCATGGCGAGCGGAACAAAAACCACTACGTCCACAAGCGTGATCGCGAGGGCGGCAAAACCAATTTCATTCCGGCCAACGAGAGCCGCAGTTCTGCGGTCTTTTCCTTTTTCGAGGTGGTGATAAATATTTTCTAGAACGACGATCGAATCATCAACCAGAATACCGACGACGAGCGAGAGACCCAACAGCGTCATAAGATTGAGCGAAAATCCCATTGCGTACATACCGATAAACGTCGAGATCAAACACGCCGGAATCGAGATCATGACGATCAGGGAATTGCGAATGCTGTGAAGAAAAAGAAGCATCACAAGCGCTACCATTAATACCGCGAGCATTAAGTCTTCTTTTACTGCATTGGCAGCGTCCACCGTAAATTTCGAGCCGTCTTGCGCCACGTCGATCTTGAGATTGATATCGGTAAAATCTTCGGTCAATTTTTTTAATTCTGCCGTAACGCGCTTGCTGACATCCACGGCATTAGCGTCCGACTGCTTTTGCACCATCACGCCGACGCTGGTTACGCCATTAAAACGGCTGATTTGTGTTCTGTCTTTTTGTCCGTCCTGAACTTCCGCCACGTCGGACAGCTTAATATCTCCACCGGCTCGTGATTTACCAATCACGAGGCTGCGTAATTCCTCCACGGATTCAAATTTTCCCGCAATTCGGACAATATATTGTCCGTCGCGATCCTCTATTTTTCCTGTCGGGAAATCAAGATTGGATGACTTGATCGCCTGTACGGCAGATAGAATTGGCATACCGACGCTGCGCAACCTCTCTCCGTCGAGATTGATTTTTATTTCCCGCTCTTCGCCGCCGACCAGAAATACTTGTCCGACGCCGGCCTGCTTGGCAATACGCGGTTGAATTTTGTTTTTAAGAACTTGATAGAAGTCGCTGGGGTTCATCGTGCTAGTCATGCTCATACGAAGCACCGGAATTTCATCCAATGCAAATTTAGATAGAGACGGCGCCTTGCTGTCCGAAGGCAGACGCGGAACGACTTCGCCGACTTTTCGCTGGGCATCCTGAAGCGCACGATCAATGTTGGCGCCCTGATTAAATTCGACAAATACAAACGACACGCCTTCCGAAGAGGTGGTCGTGATTCCGGAAATCTGATCCAGACTTGATACAGCTTCTTCGACTAGTTTTGAAACGGAGGATTCAACTTCTTGTGGCGAAGCGCCGGGATAAATCGTCGAAATCGTAATAATCGGAGGCGAAATTTTCGGCAGCAACTCGTACGATAATTGCGTATAGCTGAAAAGGCCGATCACTCCAAGCGCAGCAAATATAATCACAATCAGTGATGGGCGCTTTATGGCGAGTTCCGTTAACGTCATACAATACTCCTAATCCGAAAAATTTTTTGTTATTGAATAATGGTTATCAGCGCCTGGTCTTTAAGATTACTTTGTCCGCTGATGACCACGGCATCGCTTTCCGTAAGCCCTGATAGTACCTGTACATTTAGCCCATTCGCACGACCGATGATGATCTTACGAAGCTGCGCGATTCCGCGTACGGTCACAAAAACTTCCGCATTCTTGATACTTCCTATAATCGCATCGCGCGGTATCATCAGGGTCTCTTGCGTGTCTTTGAATGAGAACGCAACACGCCCAAACATTCCGGCTTTCAATGGGTGGGTCGAATTATTTTCGAGTAGGATTTCGACCGGATACGTGTGGGCTTCGTCACCCTTATCGCTGATCGTATGAACTTTACCTTTGAATATGACACCGGGATACACGTCGGTCGTCACCTCCGCCGCATCCCGTAGTTTGAGGCGAAATACATCCATTTCGGCCGCGTTGACCTTTAGTTTCAGTTTCGAAATATCAACCACATTGCCGATATTCATTTTATCCAATATCGTTGTTCCTTCTTCGATATTTCGTGCGCTCAGCACACCGGAAATGGGGCTCGTTATTTTGGTATCGCGGAGTTGGCGTCGAGCAACCACGTACTGGGCGTCCGCCGACTGAAAGGCAAGACGCGCCGCTTCAATCTGCTGATCGGAAATGGCTTTCTCCTTATACAGCGACTCGCTGCGTTCCAGATCCTTTTTTGTTTTCTCCAGATTCACTTCGGCCGTGGTGAAGGCGGCTTGTTTGAGTTCATTGTCCACTTGGGCTATCGGTGAGCCGGCCGTAACCGCATCGCCAATTTTTGGGCCGATCCAGGTGACACGCCCTTGCGTTTCCGCAATGATCGCAACGTCGCGATTGGCAACAATAGTGCCCACCATGCTGATTTGATCTTCCATTCTCTGTTTTGTGGGCGATGCAATTTTAACGGGAATCGCCGATAGTTTTTCCATCGCGGAATTTGCATTGATGATAGATTTATTGTACGCCAGCATGCCTACCACGCCGCCCAAAAAGAGCCCGACAAACAAAATTATTTTCCATTTCATGATTCATTCTCCCTATATAAAATATTATTCATTACCTAAGGACTTACCCAGCCGCGCTTGCGCCAATTCGAAATCGACCAGTGCGTTTGTATAATTTGTTTTTGCCTGCAAGACCGCCACTTCCGCATCCGTCACATCGGTCGTCAGAGCCACACCTTTTTTGAATTTCTCACTGGTGATACGCAGGCTTTCTTCCGATTGCTCCACACTTTGTTTGGAGACGCTGATTTTTTCTTTAGCCTGAGTGACCGCGAGAAAGGACTGCGTGACCTCGAGGCTTGCACCGTCCTTGGTTAGGCCGAGCCCGTCTTTAGCCTGCTCGTACAGCGTCCGTGCCTGATTCACCTGCGCGGCCGTCGCTCCCCAATTCCATAAATCAAACGATACATAAAGCCCGATGTCCCAGGAATCGTTAAATTTGTCTTTCGTTGGAAAATAACGTTGATTGGGACGGAGGTAGTTGTAATTCGCCTGAACCGCCGCGGTCGGATAAAACGCGCCTTTCGCCGCTTTGAGGCCTGCTTCACCGGCCTTTACACGCAATTCCAGAGCCTGAATATCGTTACGATTTTTCATCGCTTTATCAAGCATCGCCTCATAATTATCCCAAACGCGTTCGTTCAGATTAATTTTGGATGCGATTTCAATCACCGTATTCAATGGCTTGCCGATCAAATTGTTAAGATTCATTTGTGCAAGTTGCACATTATTATTGACATCTATCTGCGTAAGCTTTGTATTAGATAGTTGGACTTCGAGCTTTAGAACATCGTTGCTGGTGATCACGCCCTGCGCCAAAAGGTTTTTGGCGTCCTTGAGGTGCGCTTCCACTTGGGCAACAGATTCATCGACGACTTTTTTGAATTCTTTGGCCTTAAACAAATTCCAATACGCGAGGCGAATGGCAAATCGGAAATCGCTCTCGTCTTTTTTCAGATCAATAGCGCTCGCATTTTCGTTGAGCCGGGCGGCTTTAATCGAATTTTCAATTTTGAATCCGGTGAATAGATTTTCCTGAAGTGAAGCTTTAAGCGAATAATTATTGGTGATCGAAGGCGAAAGGACAATCGGATTCGGTGCGCCCGGAAGTTGGAATTGTCCCGGAGGAACACTGCTCAATTTCGTGTAGCCAGCCGATAATTTGAGTGAAGGCTTGTTAAGCGAACCCACTTCGTCGGCTTTTGCGCCGGCATTTTCCAACTTCATTTGGGATGAGTGTAATAATTTGCTGGACTTGATTCCCAAATCGATCGCGTCCGCTTCCGTAAGTGACAACGTATCCTGACCAAACAGTATTTTCAGACTGAGAATAAAACTCAGAACCAGGGTAACCTTAAATATTTTCGTATCTTTCATGTAGACTCCTTTAGGCAATCGTGGCTTGAAGCGTGGTTGAATTCTGGGCAACGGAAAACTGGGCGCGTGCGTTTGGTGTGAGCATGCCTTCAAAAAATATTTTCCAGACGCTTTCAAATACCTGGGGTGCCTCGTAGGGTAATTCGGAAAGGACGTCCGGATTGAGCATACTTTCAATAAAACCCAGATAAATCATGGTGACCAGTTTCGCATCCATATCACGGCGAAGAGCGCCTTTGGCCATTCCTTCCTCAATGACCTGACCAAACTGCTCCGCAATACGTACCTGACGCCATTCTTTTATTTGCTTCCAGGTCTCTGGTATATGTTTGCGCAGATCTTCGACAAGGTGTCGGCTCATATTCCCATTCATACGGGAAAAGAAAGTCAGCATCTGACGCAATTTTTCGGAAAAATCCATAGTTTGGTTGCAAATAACGCTCTCACAAAACGTATCGCACGTGTGCATGGCATTGGCAATTATCGCCTGTAATAATTCCTGCTTGCTCGCAAAATACTGGTACAGCGTTTTTTTACTCATGCCCAGCGACTCGGCGATCTCGTCCATCGTTGCTTTGCTGTAGCCAAACTTTACAAAATGCTCCATGGCCGCTTGAGTGATTCGCATTCTGATTTCAAAATCTTCCGACATTTTTTCTCCCGTTTTTTTTTAGGAAACTGTATAAGTTTTTGCAGTTTCCATAAGTATAAAAAAATTAGAGCCTTAACATCTAAACTCAATTTTTACATTTAGATATAGGAAACTCTATTCGTTTCTTCAGTTTCCAATATAAAGCATGAAACGTGGCTTGTCAAGAAAAAGTTTCAGAATATTATTGAATTGAGTGAAATGCTTATGTTGGAGGCAACATTTTGGGGCAAAAAAAAAGCCGATGAACTTATTCGTCCATCGGCCTTGTAAAATGGTATTTTCTTAATCTATTTTTTCTTCGCAGCTTTCCAGTCGGCTAAAAGTTTTTCCATGTCCGCCTTGTTAAACGGCGGATCTTTCAGAGCCTTGCTAAGCTCCATCGCGCGTTCCATCGTTTTTATCGCATCGGCAGTCTTTCCGCTTTTTTCGAGCAGACGCGATTTTACCGCGCTATTCCAATAATTTTCTTCGATGCTTATGGAGAGATTGCTCCACTTCAGGCCATCTTCGATATTTACATTCGCATCCGCGCAATACGCGGCAGCCGTATTAGATGCACGCCACGACAACACGCTACGAGCTTTTGCAATTGTCAGAGTGGACGTTTCGACTTCCACTTTGAAAGCAACTTTCAATTTTTCCCACTGCAAAACAACGAGCGATGAATTCTCGGTAACGTCTTCAAATGAAAAGCGCATACGTTCCGTGAATTCTGCGGCCTGTGGCTTGACTTTGATACGAAGCACATCGTTTTCTGGCTTATAGTTAAATGCGCCCCATTCTTTGGCGTCTTTGCTAAGAATAATCGTCCATTCGTCGGCGCCCGGTATAGTCTGTAAACCGTATGTGCCCGCGAGTAATTTCGTGCCATCAATTTTTACGGAATCGGAAAACGTAATAGCGGTATTTTCATTGGCGCCGGTACGCCAAACCTGTCCAAAGGGTACGAGCTTATTCCAAATTTCGCGTCCCTTGACGGCGGGGCGGGAATACAGCATCGAAACTTCCGTCACACCAATGGTCTGTGAAACCTTGGCATTGGGGCTTGGGCGAGGTACCGAGATTTGCGCGTACGCCGTACATGTCAGTAAGGCCAGCGTGATAAGTGAACGAATCATTTTTCTATACTCCTTAGTTGGTAAATAGGTTATGGAATTCATGATTACGAAAAAAACGGGTTTAAGTAAATTGCTATTTTTCTAACGAGCTCTTCTAAAATAAATTCCTGAAAATAAGCTTCGCTTCGAAAAATAAATTGCTCCCATCCTGTTTTTTGTTAAATTGCCCGCGCGACGGATACACGACGCAAAAAACACGGCGTACGAAAGAAAATTGAATTATGATGCAACTTGTAAATATCACGGTCGACTACGGCGGGCGCGCACTTTTTAATAACGTGACGTGGCAACTCAATACGGACGACCGTGTCGCTTTGATCGGGCCTAACGGCGCCGGAAAATCTACACTTCTAAAAATTATCGCGGGACTGCAATTCCCTACTTCCGGACAACTCGCCAAAGCTAAAGATCTGCGCGTTGGATACCTGCCTCAGGACGGACTTCACGCGCACGGAAAAACTCTGCTCGACGAGGCGCTTACCGCGTTTGAAGAGATCACCCGCGTACGTCAAAAAATGCACGAACTCGAGCACCTCATGGCCACGACTCCACACGATGCGCCCGAGTATGCCGAAATCATTGATGACTACGGACACGCCCACTCACGCCTCGAAGCGCTGGACGGTTATTCCGCGGAATCCAAGGCCGCGCGAATCCTAAATGGATTGGGATTCAAAGAATCGGATTTTGTGAAGCCGTGCGAACTTTTTTCCGGCGGCTGGCAAATGCGTATTGCGCTGGCGAAATTGCTTTTGCAGAAACCCGAAATCTTGCTTCTGGATGAACCGACGAATCACTTGGACATCGAATCCATCGAATGGCTCGAAGAGTATCTGCATAATTACGAAGGCTCGATTCTGATGGTCTCGCACGATCGCTATTTTATCAATGGCGTGTGCAAACGAATTACGGAACTCATCCGCGGCGAACTCATTGACTACGTCGGTGATTATGAAAACTTTGAGGAACAAAAAGCGCTGGCGGAAATGCAGCTTCTGGCTTCCTTCGAGCGTCAGCAATCCGAAATCTCCAGAGTCCAAATGTTCGTCGATCGTTTCCGCTATAAAGCCACGAAGGCCAAGCAGGCGCAGAGCCGTATCAAAATGCTTGAGCGCATGGACAAGATTGAAATTCCTGACGATGAGCGCAAAACGGTTAATTTTCGATTTCCACAACCTGAGAAAAGCGGCCGCATCGTTTTGACGGCAACCGGAATTAAAAAGAGTTATGGCGATCGAACAATTTTAGATGGACTTGATCTTGAAATCGAGCGCGGCGATCGTATTGCGCTTGTCGGCATTAATGGCGCCGGAAAATCCACTTTATTAAAAATTCTCGTAGGAGCAGAAGCTGCGGACGAGGGTGAATTCAAGCTCGGTCATAATGTTAAACTCGAGTATTTTGCACAACAGCAATCCGATAAGCTTGACCAAACGAAATCGGCGTGGGAGGAAATTGCTTCCGCGGCGACGAATCAGCCCCCACTGTTGCTCCGCACCATTCTGGGCGCTTTCCTTTTTTCCGGCGACGACATTCAGAAGAAAGTGAAAGTCCTTAGTGGCGGAGAACGTTCCCGTCTTGCTTTCGCCAAAATGCTTCTGAATCCTGCCAATTTCATTGTACTCGATGAGCCGACCAATCATATTGATGCGCAGACAAAAGAAATTTTGCAAGGCGCGCTCATGGACTACGAAGGTACGCTGCTTATGGTCTCGCACGATCGTCATTTCCTCGATGCCTTAGCGACCAAGGTTTTTGAAGTGCGCGATGGCGGTATAAAAATGTACCCCGGCGACTATCATTACTACCGCGAGAAAAAGCTGGCCGAACAAAGTGCGAAGCCCGTTAAGGCAGAGCCGGCGCCGAAGCCGGTCAAGAAAGCCGAGCCCGAAAAATCACACGACGCGAAGCAAAAAACGATTGCCGAAAAAAAACTCGCCAAGCAGATGCTCGCCATGGAAGAAGTGATTCAGAAAAAAGAGTCAGAAAAGATGAAATTGGAAGACCAGCTCGCCGATCCGAATCTCTATCAGGATAGCAAACGTTTCGACGAAGTTCAAAAAGCTTACAAAAAAGTTTCGGATGAGATCGAAAAATTGTTTGAGGAATGGGAAGAATTGTCGGCGTAGATAATTCAGCGCTTCGCAGATCCCAAGATATCGTGATAGGACAGGGTACGGTGAATCAATTCACAATCACGATCGTTCTCTCAATCGTATTACTTTTAAGCCCCAGCAGATCGGTGGCCTGTACCCGAAATAGATAAGAGCCGGGTGCCGGTGGAGGACTAACGCTCACCGTTTCCGTGTAAATGCCATCGCTCGCCACCTGATCCCCGCTATCGTCCGCCGGACCATTATCACTGAGCGGCCGGGGCGATCCTCCCCCTGTTACATTGACACGTGTCACCGACGCAATATCGAGTAAGCCTTCGGCGTCGCTGACTTGAACCGTCATCTTGAAATCGGAATTGCGTGATGTATACACCGTATCCGGCGCGTTAAAATTGGAAATCACCGGCGCATGACCGCTCGATGGATTTTGAGAGACGATTAGCGAAACGGAGCGCCCATTTACAGATCCATCCGAAATTTCCAACACCACCTCAAATTGGGATGTACTTTTCTGCAGCCACACCGCGCGATCAAGAATACCCGTAAACACCTTGTCCAAAGCCAGCCGGTCACCTTCCAATCCATCGTCGGAAAAATCTTTCTTAAACGCGTTGTCAAAAAGTACCTCGTTCGAAAAAACACGCGCAGTAATAAAAATCGGCTTATCTTTGGAATAAGCCGTTCTTACAAAAAAAGTATCGTTATTGGAAACGACCGTGGGGGCAATCACACTCACGATTTCAGGAATGGGATCCGTCACGTTCGGCTCGGTTTCCTGACAGGACAAAATTCCAATCAGAATTCCCGTGAATAATATTCTAGTCACAATTTTAGCGCCACCACGTTGATGAGAGGCCAAGCATATAGGTAATCTGCCCGCGAATTGGATAGATCTTCGAACTACCTTCATAACGAATAAAATCCGCCTGTGCATCCACCATGCCTTGGCCGATATAGCCTTTGGCTAAGATGCCTTCTTCTCCCTTGATCGTTACAATATAGGCCATGGCCTTCGCAATACCGTATTTTGCAAATTTGACGGTATCATCCGAAACGGAATTTTCGCGCTGCCCTTGTATAACATCTTTGATGAAACTATTAATCTTATCCGTTGCCGGTTTACCGGTATCCGGCGCCGAAAAGGCCCAGGCAAGATCGTTCTTCAAAAGCGTGATTTGCTGGTCCCCGCGTTCGATGGTTACCATTTTCACATCGTCCATACTGACTTCAAAAAGAGGCTCCGTTTTGGCTTCGTATTTCTTTTGTTTGAATTGCGTGTAAACAAAAAGAAGAAGCAGTCCAAGTATAATGGCCAAATAAGGGCGCCATGCTTTAAGCATACATATCCTCCAACATTTTACGTTTCTGTTTCATCCGACGCCATTGAAAAAGTCCAAACACAAGGACCAGAGCCGATGGTAAAAAGATATTCGACCACTTCCATGACTTCCTTGATGCGTCGCTGAGTTCTCCAAGCGGCTTCATTCCTGCGCTGCGGGCCCGAAGCGCGATCAATTCCTTATCGCCTGACAAATAATCTACCGAGTTCAAAACAAATTCCGAATTCTCCTGGACGCTCCCCGCGCGTTTGTCATTAAAAAACTGTCCATCGCTGATTAGGATAATCTGGCCTGAATTGGTGCTCGAAATGAATCCCGGCCGTGATACATATTTGCCGCTGTCTTTATAGAAACTGGTCATCGTTCCTTCAACAAGCGCCGCCACGGCTTTTTGTCCAAAGGGGAACATCTTCAGCATCGGATTATTCATCGGTGATAGTTGAACAAAACCTTTTCCGGCGTCAATCACACCGGTCTTTTCGGACGTAAACATAAGCGGTGTAAACGACACACGCGCATCGGACGTTTTAGAGGCCGTCACTTCGTTCGCAAAAAATAGTCGTGCAATCGTCATTTTTCTCGTCAACACGTGATCGGGGTTAAATTTTTGAATCATCGGAAATGGCGGATAGTCCACGGCATTGCGCACCATGAAAAATCCCTGCTGCGACTGCATTTGGATTTGCGAACAACGGCGATCGGTGACCAATTCCTTACTGACCGAAATCCCGTAATGCTCCAGCGCCGCGAAAATATTGGAATTTAAAACAATGCCAAATCCCTGCTGAAACATGTCCTTGATCGAATTTTGTCCGATAAAAAGTTTTCCTCCACGCATAAGGAATTGATCCAGGTGATACAATTCATCACCCTTCAGTGAGTCCTTGATCCCGTGAATCAAAAGCGTTTGCACATTCGCAGGAATTTCCGATCCAAGCGTTACTTCCTGAACCTGATAAATCTGTTCGAGAAAACGCTTCAAATTCTGCGTCGAAATGTCCTCGCCTTCATTGGAAATCATACCAATGCTTTTAAGATTCGTCACCGAAACTTTTTTGATGGTCGCGGTAATGGTGTATTCCAAGCCATCGGTCGTCTGAATGACAGGAATCGTTTCTTTTTTGTCGCCGTACAAAAGCACCATGCCCATATAGACATTTTTCACTTCCATCTTGTCATTCTCGATCGCTTGCAACTGCACCGGCGGAATCTGATAACCCTGCGCCTGTTGCTTGATCTTTTCATCCGCTTCCGGATTGATGAATTCGAACGTAAATCGTCCGTCCGAAAACGCCTGATACTCTTCAAGCATGTCCTGCACATAGCGGCGGGAATTGGCATACTGTCCCGGGAGATTATCCGAAAAATAAACTTTCGCGGTCAAAGTCTCTTTCAGTTTGCTAATGACTTCCTTGCTCGATTCCGAAAGCGAATACATTTTATTATCCGTCGCATCCCATCGAAAAAATAGATTTTTGGAAACAACATTTCCCAAAATCACAATCGCCCCGATCACGAGGAGATAATTCATGAATTGACTTTTATTGGTAATTTTTAACATACGTTTTATCCGATTTTTATAATTATTTCTATTTCCACTTACGCATTTCAAGAATTCGTGTGCTCAGCAAAAGGAAAAATGCGATCACCGATCCGAAATAGATCAGATTGCGCGTGTCCAAAACGCCGCGCGAAATATTATTCAGGTGATAGTCCACGCTGAGGAATTGCAGAATGCCCGCAAGCCAGCCCGGAACCAGCACCAGCGATTTCTCTAAAATGAAAAAGAAGAATACGATCACAAAACTCACGATAAATGAAACGATTTGATTATTCGTGATCGAACTGCAGAAAACACCAATCGCGGAATACATCGCGCCGACAAGCACCAGCCCAAAGTAGCCCATGATCAACGCACCAACGTCAATGTGTTGCCCGACCATAAAAAGTGTGAACGCATGTACGAGCGTAAACGCGAGGCCGATTTTGATCAAAATCAAAGCCGCCAAATATTTCCCGAAAATGATTTGAAGATCGCTGAGCGGAAGCGTCGTCAAAAATTCGAGCGTACCCGATTGACGTTCGCGCGCGACGAGTCCCATCGTGATCGCCGGTACGTAAAACGTAAAGACCATCGGCGTCACGTCAAAAAGCGTGCGAAGATCGGACTGATTGGACAGAAAAAAGGTCGAGGCAAAAAACCATGATGTGAGCGACGCAAAAACGACCAATACGATATACCCGACCGGACTTCCAAAAAATGCGGCGAGCTCTTTTTTGCAAATAATCTTAATATTATCCATTGGCGCCTCCTTCGACGGTTAGCACGCGGAAAACGTCTTCGAGACTGACTTTCTTACGGCTCATTTCTAAAATAGTCCATTGATTTTTGATTGCGTAGGCGAAAATATCTTTGCGTGGATCGGTGGAGTTTGGATATTCAAATTGCGCCGTGATCAATCCTTTATCGTTGGAGATTTTTCCCACCGTGACATCGGAAACGGTCGGCGCTATTTTACGAATCGAATCCTCATTGGCGTTTACCAATTCCATCGTCAGAACGGTTTTGCCCTTGAAACTGGTCATGAGCTCCTCCGTAGTGCCATTCGCAACGATCTGGCCCTTATTGATGATCACCATACGATCGGCGGTCGCTTGCACTTCCTGCAAGATATGGCTCGACATGATCAGGGTTTTTTTCTTGCCAAGATTTTTGATGAGTTCGCGAATCTCCACGATCTGATTGGGATCTAGACCGGTGGACGGTTCGTCCAGAATCAGAATTTTTGGGTCGTGAAATATCGCCTGCGCAAGACCCACACGCTGTTTATAACCTTTTGATAGTTCGCCGATCTGCTTTTGAACGACGCCTTTGAGCCCGCACAGTTCCACCACTTTACCAAGACGCTGCGTGAAAGCGCTGCCTTTGATGCCGCGTGTGGTCGCGACGAATTGTAAGAAGTCATACACGGACATTTCGTAATACAGCGGATTAAGTTCCGGCAGGTAGCCGATCTGTTTACGAATCTCCATCGAGTGATCCAGGATATTCATATCCTGAAAAAATACATTGCCGGACGTTGGCGCGAGATACGACGTCAGAACTTTGAGCGTCGTAGATTTTCCGGCGCCATTTGGCCCGAGAAAACCCAGAATTTCGCCTTCTTTGATCTCGAAGGAAATCCCATTCACCGCGCGAACCGGTCCGTAGTCTTTCGTTAGATTTTCTACGCGAATCATTTATTGCTCCTTAATTAGCCTTTTTTATCCCAATAAAATCTTTCCAAAACGCGCGTAGTATATAAAACACGCGTGGTTTTGTCAAGAATTTGCGTCAAAAATTCTTTTCGGAATTACGTTCTTAAACGCTTCCGTTAGTGAAATAGGAACTATTTTTCCAAATCGACATTTCCGATGCACAATCAAAAATGCGGAGCTTGGTCGGCTAATGCCTCCCTCGCCGATTACATTCAGCTCCCCCACCTCATATGCTGTTGCAGAATTGCGTTTTTAGTCATTCTGAGCGAAGCGAAGTATCTGTAAACCCCCGAAAAAGAGTGAGTAAAATTGCCGGATGCGCCGGAGATCACGGGGCTTGAGTGATTTGATGAGGGCGAAAAGGTTGTTGAAATTTTCTATTAAAATTAATGACCGTGTAATAAATAAAGTTCTTTTTGGGCTAAAGCCCAAAAAGTTTAATTCCAGTAGCCCCGCGCTTAAGCGCGGGGCTACGCGCCTCAATCAAGTTTTGGCTTTAGCCAAAAACCCGTGTTGTTGTGATGATAATTTTTCAGTGTTTTTTTCGGGGGTTGCTTGTGAATTCAATACGCTTGCGTATTTATTATTATTTTCGGTAATTCATGAGACCAATATAAATCCCTGGAGAACTTATGACTCTAAAACCTATTTTTGACTATCTAAAAAAATTGAAAAAGAACAACAATCGCGACTGGTTTAACGCGAATAAAGACGAATTTGGCGCCGCGCAGGAGATTTTTGACGAATTCGTCTTCGACCTGATTCAAAAAATTCAAAAGTTCGATCCTTCGATTGGTGACCTTTTGCCAAAAAACTGTATTTTCCGGATCTATCGCGACACCCGATTTGCAAAAGACAAGACACCCTACAAGACCAATTTCGGCGCCGCGATTTGTAAAGGCGGCCGCAAGTCCACCAATGCTTGTTATTACATTCATCTTGAACCCGGCGCGTCTATGCTGGGGGGAGGCCTCTACATGCCTCCGGCCGATCGACTCTTGGCCGCGCGAAAAAATGTCGTTAAGAACGGGACTCAATTGCTAAAAATCTTAAAGGACAAAACATTCAAGTCGTATTTTGGCAATCTCATTGAAGACGATAAGCTCTCACGACCGCCCAAAGGATTTGATGCGGATGATCCATTCATCGAGTTGGTGAAAAATAAGCACTATGTCGTCGTTCACAATCTGAAGGACTCCGAATTGGTCTCACCGACGGCATTAAGAAATGTGGCCTCCGGGTTTGAAAAAATGAAAAGTCTAAAGAAATTTCTCGACGCTTGATGTCTTCTAATCTCACATTTTTTTGTTTCTTGTTAATTCCGATTACGTTATTTTGACTCACTTTTCGATAACCCTATGCAAGAGAAGGAGAATTTTATGCAGAAATACATTGCGGAATTGATCGGAACCATGTTTCTCGTTATGTCGGTTGGTTTTACCGGCAATCCTTTTGCCATCGGTATCATGCTGATGGTCATGATCCTGCTGTGGCGGCCGCAGGGGCTGT
>JANNSF010000251.1:0-8137 GCA_031402315.1 bacterium
GTTAATATTGAAGGTTTTTAGACAGACTGGCGTTAGGGCGCATAAAAATCCCTAAAATATTTGCGTTTTATTTGTTTGTTATAATTGGTAGCCGAAAGATTAAGCTTGCTAAAAAGCGACCCACTATCCCTTCAAAGGATCAAGTGTTTTTGATATTAACAATGGACAATTTTGACGCAAAATAATTGCGTTAGAATTGGTTGTTAGAATTGGTAGCCGCAAGCTTAAGCTTGCGAAAAAGCGACCCACTATTAGAAAGGCCACTACGATTTTCTAAAGCGACTTACGTAAATCCATGCGATTAAGAAATATATTCCGATTCCAAATAACAAACCTCCGCAGGAGAGAAGCAAAAAGATCGTATAATTCGGATGCGGCTTGACAAAGGAAAGACTTGGATTCGCCGCGTCGTAATGAATAATCACGATTTTTCCGGCCGGAAAATTATCAACGCTGTATTCGGCGACCCAGTGGCGATTGGCCTTGGTGCCAAATCCCGGAACTTCCAAATCGGTCGTGTCTGTATAAACGATGCCATCAACGGAATACTGATATACAATTTCCGGGTGAAATGCCCGTGTGCCGGCAATTTTTGAAGATATGATTTTTGCTTCCAGCATTGGAAATTGTTTGAGTTTTTCAAATTCCTGAATAATCGAAAGCTGTTCAACAAGAAGCCATCCCCCAAGTCCAGCCATAACTAAAAAAAACCAAATCCTCAAGGTGGGTACGGGTTTCTGATGAAACGATCGGGTCGCGAAAAAAATGACCAGCGAAAAGCCGGCGATAATAAGAAATATAAGTAAAGCCATCTTGATCCTTAGTAATTAGATTCTATTTCTATGGCAAGATGATATTGAAAGTAAACGCCTTAGTCAACAGGATCACGTTAACCGATCGTATCACTTGAGAACGGCGGGAAGAATGTACTTCTCCATCATACGATCCACCTGAACATGCATATAGGGTTTACCGTAGGCTGTTGCGGTCACGACGATGACAAGCGGTTGGTCTTTGAAAATAAAAATTTTATTACCGCCATTGCCGCTACAATAAAACGTCTCGTACGATTGTTCTCCAACCGTATACGACTTATTCCAAAAGAGATACCCGTATCCGTCCTTGTTGGTTCCTGTTTCGTGGTATCGTGTAAATGACGCGCCAACCCATGTTTTGGAAAGAACTTGTTTTCCATTCCACAGGCCGTCATTTTTATAAAGCTGGCCGAATTTTGCAAAATCAACGGATCGCAATTGAAGTCCGCCCGCGGTATTGGCCACTTTCTGCGGCGTGTATTGCCATTCCTTTTTTGTAATTTCCAAAGGTTGGAACAATTTTTTGTCAAAGTATTGTTCCAGTCCGCCCGGAACTTTTTTGTCGATAATGTCTCCCAGAACTACGATGCCGGCCGTGAAATAAGCCCATCGATCACCCGGATTTCTATCCTCCGCCATGGGCAGTGAGAGAGTCCATTCAACCCAATTTGGCTTTGGGTACATATTTTCTTCGTTGCCCGGCGATTGCTCTTCAAAATCAAAGCCGTCAAATCCGGATTCCATCTTGAGAAAATTTTCCACTTTCACCGAAGCTTTTTTTTCGGAAAAGTGATCAAATTTTTTGAGATCGTAGATTTGACCAAGAGAATCATCTAATTTAAGGTATCCTTCGTCGATGGCAATGCCGGCCGCCGCCGAGGCAAACGTTTTTCCAACCGAACGGGAATTGTGCAGTGTTTTTCGTTTTGCACCATTGAAATATTCTTCGATGAGAAGCTTTCCGTTTTTAATCACCACGATACTGGTAATATCCTTGAAAGCCGCTTGAGCAATTTTAGTATTGAGTTCCCTAATTTTCACTTGGTCAAAAGTATCCGAAGAAATTTCCCATCCGCTATTTGGTTTGATCGGTTGAATTTCAATCGCTTTAGGGTCTATCTTTTTGACGGGCTTTGAGATATTTAATTTGATTTCTCCTTGTGCAATCAATTCGCCGATTTTTTGTGGTTTCAGATCGACGTACGGCCTTATTTCAATTTTTAAAGTATGTACTCCGTTACTCAGAGCGTCTTCACCACCGTTGGCAAGAAAGCGTCCCCAGACAAAGCGTCCCCATGAATCTTCTGATTTGACGGTGAAGAGTGGAACGCGGAAAATCGTTTTTTGGTTTTTGTTATCGAGTCCAAAAGCACCGTTGTTTAAATTTTCTTTGTAAACCAATTCCCCGTCGACATAAAATGAGAACTGAAAATTTCCAAATTTATTGAGTTCCTCCGCCGAAAGCTGAGGAGCCAGAACATGCATGTAATTGGTCAGGGAATTGGACATGAAAACCCGAATGTAGAGATTGGATTTTGTATCCACATTCATTTCCGCCAAGAAGTCCGATTCTTTGTAAGATTCAATCGGAATATTAGAGGCCATGAAAGTCACTTTGCCTACACTCGCCTGATGAAGCGGAGTCGTGATCCCCTCGCTGACCACCAAGTTATTGGTCTGAGCCGTGACGGATGCTGCGATCAGGAATAAAGTAGATAGATTTGTTTTAATCATCTTGGTGCCACTTAATTTAGGTTGTCTGAATCGTAAACTCTATCCCAATTTGGATGAATTATCCGAAAAAAAATAGAACAGAATAAAGGTCTAAGAAAAAATGTTCTTTTTGTATTGGAGGGGAGTAAAGCCCGTCGCTTTTCGAAAACAACGCGTAAAATGGCTTTGATCGGCAAAACCGCATGCGTAGGCTATTTCGGTAAGAGGCAATTCAGCGGCCAGCAGAGGGAGTGCCTTTTCAATTTTTATTTTACGAATATAATCGGCCAGGTGGGTTCCGAAATATTTTGAAAAATCGTGCGAGATGTGAACCGGGTGAATTCCCGTTTCGGCCGCCAGCATTTTAAGAGTAATTTTGTCCGCCTCCGGATCATGTAAAATTTCCTTAATGCGTTGCGCCCAAAGGGGTATGGATCGTGAATTAGATTCGGACATCCGCAAGAGTTCCGCGAATGTTTGATTGATCAAATCCTCAATCGCTAAAGGCAATAGGCCATCGGCCAATTTTAGTTCATGATACGTTTTGAGCACCAGTGTTTTTATGGCCGGATTGGTTATTCGAAGACTGCCCTCAATAGCTCCGAGATCAAGCCCGCGATCATCAAACCATTTTTTTTCAAGTTCGATGTGAAAGCCGCGCGCAAACTCAGAACGTTTGTGGTTATTATGAGGTTCCTGCCAATTATGGAAAAGCAGTCCGCCGGGTCCGCACAAATAATCTTCCTTCCGATTCGTCTCTTGCAAAATTCCTTTTAGGAGGAAGGTCAGATATACATTTTCGTGATAGTGCCAATCAACAAAGTCGTGTGTGTACTCGGTATCGGTAAGAATCAAACCGTCGAGTTGAATTTTGGTTTGATGATCACCAAAAAAATTACCTTTGCTCATGAATCGCATAGTCGGTCCTTGTCGGTTTAGCCAACTTCTACGTCTGCTTTACTGTTTAGTTGGCAGCGAAATAGTCAATCGTCAAAAATACTTATGCCATGAGTTAAATCTAGTCGTATTAATAATATTAGACTTAACAGGTAAAAAAGATTTAAGAGTCTCTTGACTTAAATAGAGTTTTGTGTTATATTTAGTCGAGTCAACTGTGAGGATAGCAAAATCAAATCGGCGTTCAGCGCCATTATTTATTAACTAAACCCAGGAAAACGGTTATGAAAACAAATGCACTTGGACGTTTAATGCTCATCGCATTAGGACTTTTTTTCGCCGCATGCGGCGGTTCCGATCCTAAACAAGAACCTGCTCAGGCCGATGCCAAGCTCACCGGAATGTCAGGAATCAAAGACAATACGTCCCAAAAGAATATTGTCCAGATTGCCCTGGGATCAAGTGATCACACCACTCTGGTTGCGGCGCTCCAGGCGGCCGGACTGGTAGATGCTTTGGCGAATCCCGGTCCTTTTACCGTGTTTGCTCCGACGAATGCGGCCTTTGACAAATTGCCAAAAGGTACCGTTGAGTCCTTATTAAAACCCGAAAAGAAAAATGATTTGGCCAAAATCCTGCAATACCATGTCCAACTGAGCGCATTCAAACCAGAGTCCTTCAAGGACGGGCAAACCATGACGATGTTCTCCGGACAACCGGCAAAGTTTAATGTCAAAGACGGCAAGATGACGATCAATGGCGATATCCACGTGCTCGCTTCGGTACCTGCCGCGAATGGAATTGTTTACATTATTGATGGCGTGATGCTGGCTCCCGCAAAATAAAGAGAGTCTCTACATAAATTCGAAGGGCTTATTGTTAATTCAATAAGCCCTTTTTATTTGCCGAAATGTTCGTTAGCAAAATCCCAAATATCCGCAAAATCGTTTTTGAACCGATTATCCATTCGCGCAACGATCCCGCAAGATAGATTAAGTGTTTGGCGAGAATGTATTTGAAGTAACCGCAAGCAAAGACAAATCGTTGCGTAGGACAATCCAATTATTCGATATCGCTCAATGCAATAGAGCTCTTGTAAATTCTTTCAGAGGTTCTAAGGTAGATAAAGCCTTTTGAATCAAACGCTATTTTATAGATGTCGTGCCCACTCGATAGACCAATTCCAACAGGCTGCCATGAAGCGCCGCCATCGTCGGACATCAAGACCACTCCCGGCCCACCACATCCCACAAAGATCCGATCACGGTTATCAACAGCCATTGAATAGAGGCCTGATGAAGAGGATGAATCCGGATCAAAAATATAATTCTTTAGATCCCACGTCACACCCTTATCCGCACTTTTTAGAAAATAGCTTTTACCGACCCCATAGATATTATCTTTGCTGTCAATGACGATCGGCCATGGAGAACTCCCATTAACTTTGAGCCAGGAATTTCCATTGTCCGTCGATTTGAAAATTCCTTGTCCAAAACGCCCTGATGACGTAAAAATGTCGCCGGTAGAATTGAAAATCATAGAGGTGATTAACCCGGTATAAGATGCAGAGTTTAATGTGTCCCAAGTGGCACCCTGATTCGAAGAGCGATAAATTCCATCCCGAGATCTTGAGACAAAATAATTACCGTTCTTTTTCACTTCTACGCTGCTAATATTCGACCCGACACTTCCAAATGATGGAAAGATATTCCAGTTTTCACCGTGATCGGTCGATCGCAATAGATTAGTGTATCCACCGGCCAGCAGATTACTACTACTATCCATTGCAAAGGTGTAGATATAGTCGCTTGGCCCATTCCCTTTCGACCAATGGGACCCATAATCTTTGGAATAGTAAATTCCTGACGCGGAATCAACGATGAAATAGTCTTCTTTTGTTATGGCCAGGCTGATGCCGGGAAATGAATCCGTTCCAATCATGGCATCCCACCTGAAAGCATTACCTTTTATTGTATCGCTCTCGTTGCAGTCGGTCAAACTTATCACAATGAATATCAGAAATAGAAATGCGACACTACGACTATTTTTGTTCATACATACCCCGTAAGTTATATCCTATTTGCAATATAGGCACGTCAAATAGGATTGCAATCTGTATTTTTTGCGGTTCAGTTCACGAGTGGCTCTCACCCAGCGTATATTCAAAATCATAAAAATGTTTTCCGCCTTCGATCGTGATCGTCAGTTTTCCGTCTATGCCGGTAAGTTCATTCGTGCCGGAACCCGGCACTACCGTGACATTCATCTGCGCGACGCCGCCTGTCATTGTGCCGCTATGCTGTAAGGCGAAAGACCCCGTGCGGCCTTGCAAACTCCCAATAACCCGCTCCATCGCAACGTAACCGCCGGACGAGCCTTTGGCACCTGTACCGACCGCCAACATCTGGCCCTTGCTCGTCGCTTCGATATCCCCATGGAACTGTTTGTCAAGCGACAGTCTGCCAATGGTCGGGTCTCCGATTTCTTTGTCCACCTGCGGATTCACTTTGACGTCAAACGTTCCTTTTGCATAATGGGTCACGACCACCTCCTTTTGAGTTTTATTTGATGAATGAATTTGTGCGTTTGCGATTTTCAAAAAACAAGTGCCCGTGAAAACGAAATTGAATTCAAGAATGCGCAAAATCTTTCAAAATCTTCGATCACGCGTTTATCCCGGTTACATGTGAAAGGAATATACAGCACCTTTCCATGAAAGTATTGTAAAAACGCGACACGCCGAATATTTTTGACTTGTCCTAAATTGAGTTCCGTATTGACAATGGAATTTGAAATGCATTAAGTTGGAGGCGACCTACCGATCCATCTTAACCGGAAAGTAAATTTAATATGAAGAAGCAAATCGTTTTTACCGCTGCGTTGATGGTATTTGCATCAGCAGGTTGTCAGAAACAAAACAAAATTCAACTTGAAGAGAGTAGTATTTCCCAATTGCAGCAGGGATACAAGGATCACAAGTACACGGTTACCGGCGTCGTGCAGGCGTATATCGACCGCATCCAGGCCATTGACAAGAAGGGTCCGGCGCTGAATGCCGTCATTTGCATCAATCCGGAAGCTCTGCAGATTGCGATGGAACTGGACAAGGAAATGGCCGCAGGAAAAATTCGCGGACCGCTTCATGGAATACCGGTTCTTATTAAAGACAATATTGACACCCGCGACAAAATGCCCAATACGGCCGGGGCTACCGCGCTGCGAAATTCGTTTCCAAAGAAAGACAGTTGGGTAGCGCAAAAGCTCCGTGAAGCCGGCGCGGTCATTATCGGTAAGACCAATCTGAGCGAATGGGCAAATTTTCGCGCCAATTTTTCTTCCAGCGGATGGAGCGGCGTGGGCGGTCAGACCAAAAATCCATACGTCCTGGATCGCAATCCGTGCGGTTCAAGTTCCGGTTCGGGCGCCGCGGTGGCGGCCAGTCTCTGTATGTTTGCGATAGGAACCGAAACGGACGGCTCGATCGTTTGTCCGGCCAATAATAACGGCATCGTCGGATTGAAACCGACGGTCGGACTGATCAGCCGTTCCGGCATCATTCCCATATCCTATACTCAGGACACGCCGGGTCCGATGGCAAGATCCGTCGAAGATATTGCGATTAGTCTTGGTGCGCTCACAGGAATTGATTCCTCCGACCTTAAGACGCTGGCGTCTGCTGGAAAATTTCAAACGGACTACACGAAATTCCTCAAGAAAGACGGTCTCAAAGGTAAACGAATCGGTATTCTGAAAGACGCGATGGGGTATCATGACAAAGTTGACGGCCTGACGGCGGAAGCGGTAGCGTTTCTGAAAAGTCAGGGCGCGGAGGTCATCGATGTGACCACTCCAAAAAGCGAGGCGAATCAAATGGAATTTCAGGTACTGCTGTATGAATTCAAAGATGGATTGAATAAATATTTGGCCGGACTTGGGAATGACGCGCCGATCAAAAGTCTCAAAGATCTCATCGCATTCAATAAGACCGATTCGATCGAAATGCGTTATTTTGATCAAAAAATTCTGGATACCGCTCAGTCCAAAGGCGATCTGAATTCACCGGCGTATAAAGAAGCTCTTGCCAAATCGCTCAGGGGAACACGTGAAGAAGGTATTGATAAACTAATGGCCGATAATAAACTCGACGCCATCATGGCGCCGACCGGCTCGCCGGCATGGAAAACGGATCTCATCAATGGCGATCACTTCGTGGGCGGGAGTTCATCCCTTGCCGCGATTGCAGGATATCCGAGCATCGCGGTGCCGATGGGATTCATCGGCGAATTGCCCGTCGATCTATCCTTTTTCGGAAAAGCCTGGAGCGAACCGCTCTTGATTGAAATTGCCTACGCGTATGAACAAGGAACAAAACACCGGAAAGCGCCGAAGTACATCGTGACGGACTAACGTGGTGAATGCGGGCGTTAGCGGTCATTTTTTGGCCACTGTGCGAACTTGAAACCAGATGAGCGCTTGCTGATGTATTACGATATAGCAAAAGACAGAGTATGGACTGATTAAATGTATGATATATCATACATTATGTCCATAAAATAGAGTTAGTGAATGATAAATAACACTTATTATTCTTTGTTATTTACTTAAAAGTGCGTATATTTGCATCAAATATCATTCGTAAACTTAAATTGAACGAATTATGACTGATATATCATACGGGAAATGGCTATCTATGAGTGATGATGCTTTGGCTA
>JANNSF010000252.1:0-14801 GCA_031402315.1 bacterium
CAGCGTCACCGGCGAAATGGGTGTCGCAGTCCAATCGCATTGGTTCTCCGTGGGCTCCATCGTGACTTGGGCGGAGGCCGGTGTCGGCGCGGTTGCAACCCAATCGTTTGTTGATCCCGCCTATGGACCATTGGGCCTGGACCTGATGCGCGCCGGTAAAACCGCTCCGCAAGCGCTTGCCGCTCTTCTCGCAAGCGATCCTGGAAAAGACGTTCGGCAGGTCGCTATGGTTGACAGGCATGGAAACGTTGCCGCGCACACGGGCGCAAATTGTGTTCAAAGTGCCGGAAATATCGTAGGACGACAATTTTCCGTGCAGGCCAATATGATGCTCAACGACAAAATATGGCCGGCAATGTCCAAAGCGTACGAATCGGCGAAAGGCGATCTGGCTGATCGAATGCTCGCCGCGCTCGACGCCGCGGAATTGGCCGGCGGCGATATTCGCGGAAAACAATCAGCCGCAATCCTCATCGTCAAGCCAAAATCAACCGGTCAGCCGTGGAATGATCGGGTGATGGATTTGCGCGTGGAAGATAATCCATTGCCTCTTGTGGAATTGCGCCGCCTCATGACTGTTCACCGCGCGTATGATCACATGAATCGCGGTGATCTCGCCGTCGAACATAAAGACGACGCGGGCGCGCTTCGAGAATACAGCGCCGCCGAAGCTATGTTCCCGGACAATCTTGAAATGAAATTTTGGCACGCCGTTGCGCTGGTCAATATGAACCGCGTGGACGAATCGCTACCGATGTTCAAAGAAATTTTTAAGAAGGATCCTCACTGGGCGGAATTGCTGACGCGTTTGCCAAAATCCGGATTACTAAAGGACGATGCGACGCTAATTAAAAAGATTTTGAGTGTGAAGTAAGCGTATACTCAAGTAATCTCGATATTAATCCCACGCCGGATCAACTCCGTAATAAAAGGTTCCGCCGGGACGCATAATTCTTGTGGTTGTGCGCCGGGCGATTTAATAACCCCGGACGAAAGCATTTGAGCGATGATCGAAATCGGATATGCGGTGAGGCGCATCATCGCCGTAATGTTGTTAGCATCGTCGCCGAGATCTACAATTTGGTATTGAACTTTCTTCGCAGCGCCATCCTTTATTCCTTCGACGACGACACGTACGAGAACGGAATCTTTTCCTTCCATCGTCAGTTTTTCGGTCAATAGCGGTGCCAGGACATCACGCGGAGCAATTTTCTGATCGCCTATTTTGATGGGCACCGATGAGGTCAATCCAAGATCAAGCAAAAGTTTAAACTGTGCGGCATGCCCGGGATAGCGAATCGTTTTATAATCCAGATTCTTGACTTTCCCAAGATACGTCTGCGGCAATGTGGACGTGCCTCCGGAAGTATTAAAGGCTTCCAGCTTTCCAAAAGGCGCCGGAAATTCCAATTCTTCTAAATCCACCATCGGATCCACGGTCACAGCTTGCCCATCTCGAATTCTAATACACGGCTCCACGCATTCATTAATAAGTCCCTGGACCGAAAATACGAGCTTATAATTCATCGGTGGTTTCGGGTCCGTCGGTAAGCCCCCGACCCGAATATGTACATTTTCCACGGAATCCATTTTGCTGAATCCATCAGCCACCAATACCGAGACCATACCAGGAGCCAGTCCGCAATCCGGAACAATCGTTACATTTTTTTTCTTAGCGCTGGCATCCAGCGCGAGTTCCTGCGCCACGACCGTATTATTTCCGCCCAGATCGCAAAAGTGACATCCGGATTGCACCGCCAGCTTGGCCAACAAAAAATTATACTTATATGTGACCGCGCTTACCACGGTGTCGCAGTTCGCCATTAGTTTCTTAACGGCATCTGAATTTTCGACGTTTATTTTCTTAGTGGAGAAGCGTAAATCGTTTTCAGCGCGCATGAAAGCGCTCGCTTCCTTAAGCTGATGGGCATTGGCATCGGCGAGAATAACCGCCTCAATTTTTGGATTGCGCAAGATGTCGAAGGCGACTGCGCGTCCCATCCACCCGGCGCCAAGAATTAGAATTCGCATGGCCATTCCTCCTTTACGAACAAAACCAGCTATAAACCCTCAAACATTTTTACATAATTTTGATAGCGATCGACGCTAATGCTGCCGTTTTCGGCCGCTTTTTTCACCTGACAATGCGTTTCATCAATGTGATTGCAGTCCGGCATGGAGCATTGCGCACTGAAATTCCGAAGATCGCGAAAATATTTTTTCAATTCTTTTTTGTCCAGGCCTTCAAGCTCATAATCACTTGTTCCCGGTGTGTCAATCAGAATACCCCCTTCCCTCAAACGGTGACTTTCAACGGTTTTTGTGGCTTCGACATAGTCGTCGACAATCGTCATGTCATAATTATCCGGGTCGTCAGGAATCGCTTCCATTTCCGATTCCATCAGCATTTCCACAAGAGTCGTTTTCCCGACGCCGGTATGGCCCGTGAAGACAGTCGTCTTGCCTTTAAACATATTCTTCAATTCAAAAAGTCCGCTCAGCGCGGCCGACGTCGTATAGATGACCTTATACCCCATGATCCGATAAGCATTCATGATTTCTAAAAATGTATTATCCTCCGCGAGGTCAATTTTATTAACCAAAATCGTCGGCTTAAATCCCTTCCTCTCGCAAACCACGAGGTGGCGATCGAGCCAGTCCGTCCGTAACATGGGTTCTTGTACGGAAATAACAAGTATGACCTGATTGACATTGGTGGCCAAAACAATATCCTCTTTTTTCGCCGTGGGTGATAAAAACACATTTTGGCGCGGTTCGCATTTTTCGATCACGCTGCGTCCGTCCTGACCTAATGCCACACGCACTTTATCCCCGATGTAGATCGGCCCCTGCCGCAAAACGGCATCCTGAACGGTACAAATATACTCCTTCGTATCCGCAAACACTTTATATTCACGGGCGCGAATCGAAATCACAAGACCATTGACGATTCGGGTTTTTGAAACCGGAGGCGTCGGTGTTTTCTGCTCCGTCCGTCGCGCATTATTATTCTGGTTCTGGTTCTGTTGCGAATTTCTATTCTGCGTGTTTTGTTGATTCCGCGGATTATTCGAATTGCGCTGGTCGCGATTATTTCGACCGCGATTATTTTGAGAATTATTATTCTGCCCGGATTTTTGAGAGGTATTCGTATTCCCACCGCGCGAATTGGAATTGTTACTATTATTATTTTGAGACTTTCCGCTCTTCTGTGAGGTCTGTGAATTCACATTCTTATTGGCATTCACCGTATTATTTCTATTGCCGGAATTTTGTGTAGTGGAATTATTCTTGTTGGAACTTTGGGCGAATGAATTACTTTTGTTATTAATACTTTGCGAAGTCGGAGTGTTTTTGTTGACAGAATTTTGAATCGGATTCTTATTCGCTTCCTTCGGAGGAACGGCTTCTTTCTTCACTTCGGGGTTGACGCTTTGCTTCGGTTCCTTTTGCTGATTTTTCAGCTTCTCATTAAATTCGTCTAAATATTTTTTTTGCCAATCGTTTTCCATGTATCTTATCCTAATTTTTTAAATTCCGCCAAAAGACGATCGTACGTTTGTTCCAGGTACTCCGGCATCACTTTTGTGTCCATGATCACCGGCATAAAATTGGTATCGCCATTCCACCGCGGGACGATGTGCATATGGACGTGATCGTCAATGCCTGCACCCGCCGTTCGACCAAGATTAAAGCCAACGTTAAAACCATCCGGTTTGACACAGTTCCGAAACGCGGTGATCGATTTCTGCGCCGTTTGCATGATATCCAGAAGCGTCTCCGGTAGCAACGCATTGATGTCCGGCACGTGCTGGTAGGGTACGATCATCAGATGGCCATTGTTGTACGGATACAAATTCATGATTACAAAGGTGTGCTTCGCGCGAAACAAAATCAAATTGTCGCGATCTTTGTCTTCTTGCGGCTTAAAGCAAAAAATACACCCTTCACCTTCGCTCTTATCGCCGGCCTTTATGTACCGCATGCGCCACGGTGCCCACAGATGTTCCATACTCATTTCCGTTTTTTCCTTATGCTAGTTCGGGTTGTCAATCCACACCCCTTTAGTTTTGATGAGATCGATCAGTTTTCCGTCGGCTTCGGCCATATCGATATTGCGTTCAACCAGGTCTTTTCCAACATAAAGGTTAATCTTCCCTGCGCTGGCTCCGACATAGCCAAAATCGGCGTCGGCCATTTCGCCGGGCCCATTGACGATACATCCCATGATCGCGATTTTGACACCCTTGAGGTGTCCCGTTTTGGATTTAATACGCGCCGTAACTTCCTGAAGGTCAAATAGAGTTCGCCCGCACGAAGGACAGGAAATAAATTCAGTTTTCGAGATGCGAAGCCTCGTCGCCTGCAAAATATTGTAACTCAAACGCAGTATGTCTTGCACTCCCAATCCGGGATCATCGAGTACGACGGCATCACCAATACCATCGCATAGCAGTGAGCCCAACGCAGTGGCCGATTCAAAAAGTGTTTCGTGGTCGGCGTCTTTATTCGGAGTCCAATGCAATATCAAGGGCGTCATTTGCTGCTCTTTGGCAAGTCTCGCCGCGATCGCACGTGCGGCATAGACTAATTCCTTATGATGCAGGCCAATACTGAAATTCTTGAATTCAGCGCATACGCGAATGGCATGACTGGCCGTCACTGACATGGCTTCTATCACGGATTCGCCAAATGCAAATTCCGGAATAGAATCCGCTGAAAGCGATATTTCAAGCGCTTGTTTTTCATGGAGCTTTTCAATCACGGATCGCAATGCCCTGCTCCAAGACGCTTCATCAAGCCCCCGCTCCGGACAAAATACGACAACATCGGCAAACGCAGCCGAGGCCAACGCAACAGTCAAATGATGTCGTGCATTTATGGCTAGCGCGGCCCCGCCTTTATTGATGATGGTTTTGTATTCCGAAAAATTATTCAATTCCGATTCAGGCAAAACAGTGCGGTAGATCAGTTCTGCCCTCGTATCACCGGCAAGGCAGGTCTCAAGGGATGTCTCGGCGCGATCATGAATCCCTACGCGAACAAGATGCACGCCACCCCAGTTGAATGGCGGTGTCTCCACCGTTTGAGTCCATCGCCGGCCATATTGAAATGGATTCCTTGATTCATTTAAACTTCTTTCCAGATTTAATCGATCTTTTTGTTCCCGCATCCGACTGCCATTAATTCTTTTGGCGATCGCCCGCGCGGCAGGAATTTCAAAAACCGAATCTTCCGTTAGCGACACACGAATTGTATCGCCAAGACCATCCTCTAACAACGCACCGATTCCCACGGCGGATTTGATTCGGCCATCTTCACCATCGCCGGCTTCAGTCACACCCAGATGAAAGGGATAGTCCATGTCAAGCTCGTACATCCGCGCCGCCAGCAGGCGATACGCTGCGATCATAACTTGCGTATTCGATGATTTCATCGAAAGCACAATCTCTTTGTAGCCATAGGCCTCGCAGATCCGCACAAATTCGAGCGCGGATTCGACCATACCAATCGGTGTATCGCCGTAGCGATTCATTATTCGATCCGAGAGCGAGCCGTGATTCGTGCCGATACGCATCGCTACACCATTCTCTTTACACTTCAGTACGAGTGGTTTAAATGTTTCTTCGATTCGGAGGAGTTCGGCATCGTACGCGGAATTGGAATATTCCAAGACTGCAAATTTTTTCTTATCCGCATAATTACCCGGATTGATTCTCACTTTTTCGACATAGTTCGCCGCTTCGACGGCGGCGTTTGGCGTGAAGTGAATGTCGGCAACCAGAGGAATCTTTATGCCCGCCTTTCGCAGACCATCTCTTATGTTTTTCAGATTTTGCGCATCCTTGATAGAGGGTGCAGTAATGCGGACAATTTCACATCCGGCTTCGTAAAGTGCAATCGTTTGCTGAATTGTCGCCTTGGTATCCATGGTATCGCTGGTTGTCATCGATTGGATTCGAATCGGATTTGCTCCCCCAATTCCTATGTCACCCACCTTGACTTCACGGGTAAAACGACGTCGGTATGAAAACCGCGCCTCGTTATATTTTGTGAATGCACTTGGATTTAAGATCTGCGGAATGTTCTTCAATGATTCCATATCAACCGAGACGGGATCGCTTGGACAGGGCACTCTTGACTTTGGAAAGCCCTTCGTCAATTAACATTTTCTATCCTGGCTTTATTCTTATTGATTCGACGCATACCCATCTCTACTTTCTTAAAAACTTTATCCAGGTTATCATTCGACTCTTCTTCCGGAGCCGTTACCGCAAGAATCGCATCGCCATCCCCACCGTGAATTTTTCGACCGTGCACGATTAATTTTCCTTCGCCGATGATAATAGGTCTTGTGACCCCCTCGTCGTGAAAATGTTGCCCGATCACCACATTCATCGCTTGTATCACGTTTCGGAGAGCATCGCCGGTCAAAACGCGCGAACCCACCGTTGAAAGCGGTAATCGATCGGCAGAATAGAGCCCCGCCGCCGCATAATGATTCTCATTGATATGAAACATCATAAGCATGAGAAGACCTTCCTCCGCCTGATGGCCGCGCTGTTTTCGCCGCTCAAAGAATTGTCGTATCACTTCGATTTGGCCTTTAAGCTTATTCCCGGCGCATACCGGATGAGAAACAAAACACGATCTCCCGCGACATGTATCCAAAGGTTCGCCGCACAACTGACTGCGCCAGTACTCCGCCGTCGGAAGCATTCGCAAAGTAATGGCCTCACGCGTAAGAGCCTTGCCCTCTTCATCGCGACCCACATAGAGTGCCGCATCCCACAGGAATTCCTGAATGTCGGACAATTGGTACGTATTGGCTTTTAAGATCATTTCGTCGAAACGTGTTTTATCATACACGGCTTTGATCAGAGCAACTTTATATTCGCGGGATAGCGATTCCTGAGCCATATACCCTCCGTTATATTTCTGCCTTTGATTCACGCGTCATGAGTTCAAAAACTGCCGCGCGCGGATCTTTCGCTTCAAAAAGAACACGATAAACCTGTTCGATGATCGGCATTTCAACGCCCTGTTTTTGCGCCAGAGCATGGGCTGATTTCGCGGTTTTGACACCTTCTGCAACCATTTTCATCTGGGACAATATTTCTTCAAGCTTTTTTCCCTGTCCAAGTTGAATTCCAACCTGCCGATTGCGGCTCAGATCACCGGTACACGTAAGCACAAGATCGCCCATTCCCGACAAACCTAAAAACGTCATATCTTTGGCGCCCATTTTTTTCCCAAGCCTGAGAATTTCCGCCACACCGCGTGTGATCAGAGCCGCCCGTGTATTATGTCCATAGCCGAGACCGTCGCTAATGCCCGCCGCGATAGCAATAACATTTTTCAACGCGCTCGCGAGTTCCGAACCGACAATATCGTCGCTCGTATAAACGCGAAACCGATCGCTCGCAAAAACTTTCTGACAATACTTCGCCGTCTCTTGATCCTTAGAAGCAATTACAACGGCAGTCGGCGCACCCACGGCAACTTCACGTGCGAAACTGGGTCCTGACAAAAACGCCAGTTTGGTATGCAGCGATGGCGGCAAAATCTCAATTAATAACTCCGACATCGTCAAAAGCGATTCGTTTTCAATGCCCTTTGTACAATTCAGGATGACCGAGGACTCCTCCAAGTATTTCTTAGCTTCTTCCATCACACCACGCGTAGCATGCGAAGGATTTACTTGCAGAATTAAATGCTTACCGCGAACCGCTTTCTCCAATTCACCGGTGGCGTGGAGGTTGTCGGGAAGCAGTATGCCGGGCAAGTAGGTTTTATTTTCGCGCGTCTGCTCGATGGTTTCCGCAACTTGGGGATCGTGCGCCCACAGGGTGACCGTGTGGTGATTGCGCGCCAAATGAATGGCCAGTGCAGTGCCAAAACTGCCGCCGCCGATCACGCCGATGGAAATAGAGTTCATTTCTGTCATAGCTATTAAATATAGATATTTCTACAGCGCATAGCAAGGCCAATCCAAGAAGGTCCGGCGACACTTTTGATCCTAAATTTCACTTGAATTTTACAGCCAAAAGGCTTTATTTAATTGTTATTAAGCTTGGTTAATTTCAGGAGTTTGAATGAAAATATTTATTGAATCAGGATCCGGCTTTCAAAGTGGTGCCGACCTGTACGGAAGGGAAATCACGGGCTCCTCCTCCACCGCCCTCGCCGCTCAATATTTGGTGGATTACCTAAAAAATCAGAATGAGATTCGTTCGCTGGGAATTCAAGTTGAAACCACGGATAATGCCGGAACGTTATTGAGTTCGATGACTGTTGATGACTTACTGTTTTCCCTGCATCTCAATTTTTACGCGGTGAAAGAAGGCGAAGGTCTCCGCGGGTTTTACCGATCCACTCAAAAGCAAAATTCCGAAAAATGTAAAGCCCTTGCGATCACCGTGACCAAAGCTCTGTCCGATCACATGGATATGTATTACTATGGCGTCTACAATGAACAACGAGACAAGCATCCTCAATTAAATGCTGTTGTGAATGCGCCCTGTCTGGCCGCGCTGATTGAGATTGGACTGCACGATAGTTTAAAGGATCGATCCGCCGCCGACGGCCTCCATAAAAATGTCGCAGTTGGGATTGGCCTGGGAATCATTCGGCATCTAAGCGCACTCAGATCACTGGTGAAGTAACCGATTTAAGGGAATTCTGTAGAACAAGGATTAGGCAAAATTGCTTGACAATGCCTCATCAAATATTTATAATAACTGTAATTAGGAATACTTAAGACTTTTTTAAAATTGCAATAATGGGTTCATTGGAGGTTTACATGAAACGCCTTTTCGTATTAGGTTTTAGTCTATTGATTTTCGAAGCAAGTGCATTTTCTCAAATTGGAAATGGACTTGGCACCGGGAATTTTGGAACGTTTAATACGTATTCCGGATCCGTTTCTGAAGACGGCAGTTTAAAGGCGTACAACGGTGGCCGAATTTTCACTACGATCGGTAAGTCAGGAACCGGCGCCGTCAAGAATATTAATCTCTGGACCGCCTCCAATAACATGACGTTTGGATATGGGTTCTTAGGGAATTTCGACGCACTAGTCTCGGTTATCACCTATCAGGATTTGAACGTCCGGGCCGTTAACAATAAGCTGGGAAAACTATCCCAAACACCGAGCGATCTGTTTTTTACTTTACGTAATGGATCACACGGCATTCTTGATGATCAGATGGAACTTGGCGGGGCCCTGACCTTCCGCTTACCCCTCGGCGATGTATCCAACGTACCTTTTGAAGTTTATAGATCAAGTAGAGCGGAATTCGGACTTCTGGGATCGGCGACATTTTATGGTAACCCTTATTACAAAGATCAATCGTTTTTCGTCAATGCAAACTTGGGCTTTTGGAGCCACAACGATAACGGGCAATATGTCAATTCGATAGACCCTGGAAAGCATGGTTTTACCAAAGCCGAGTCGCAGGTCAATTCACTTCATATGCAATACGGTTTGGGCGTGGCGCTCCCCGTCCAAAAAGTTCAATTTATACTTGACTTGTACGGAATTTCATACCTAACTCAGCCGGATGCCGCAGTCTTCAGCCGAGAATCCTTTATGTATGTTACGCCCGGTTTGCGATACAACTTGAGAAATTGGATGAGTATTGGGACCTACGTAGACGTTTTGCTTACAGGTAAAAAGGATCAGACCAAGTATAGTAACGCGACAGGAACTACGCCGGTCGGCGGCGCGGGTGGCGATACAAAGCTTTCCGGTGGAGTGCCTAATTATTCCACATGGCGATTTGGCCTTACTCTGAGTTTCAATATCTTACCCTTGACCGTTTCCGGCGCACAGACCGAAAATCGCCGTAAGCGCTTATTGGATCGACTACAAGATGAAGACCGCGCAGCACAAAGAGCCGCGGCTCAGCTTGATAAGCTTCGGGATATCCGGATGAATTCTGAAAAAGAATTGGAAGACATTAAGCTCGAATTGGAATCCGGAGGCAATTAATTAGGCGGTTTACTGCCGAATGAAAAAAATTGAAGCCATCATCCGGCCTTTTAAACTGGATGACGTCAAAGATGGCTTACTTCAAATAGGTGCAAAAGGGATGACGATATCCGAAGTGCGTGGGTTTGGCAGGCAAAAAGGACATACGGAGTTGTACCGCGGGAATGAATATCGAATTGATTTTCTCCCAAAAATTAAGATCGAAGTTGTAGTCGAAAATAGTATGTTAGATCTGGCTATAGATACGATCTTGGATAAAGCAAAAACCGATCAAATCGGTGATGGTAAAATTTTCATTACTAATTTAGAGGAAGTAATCCGGATACGAACCGGTGAATCTGGTGAAGAAGCGATCTGATATTGCAAAAAGACGACGAAAGGTGAGACGTTCATCTTTCGCCAAAAATAAGAGATAGGAATTTTAGCCCCTTTCCGAAATGAAAGGGGCTTTTGATTTTATTTATTTTAACTGATTTTTTACTAATAACTTTAAAGGAGACAACATGACGGATGCCGTAAAACAAGCCATGGAGCTGGCAAAGAAACGCGAGGTGAAAGTAGTTGACCTCAAATTTATGGATTTCATTGGAGTCTGGCAGCACTTTTCGATTCCCATCGAGGAACTGACAGGAGAAATTTTTGAAGATGGACTTGGATTTGACGGATCGAGTATTCGTGGATGGAAAGCCATTAATGAAAGTGACATGCTTGTAATTCCCGATCCTAAGACAGCAATGATTGATCCTTTTCAAAATCCTACTACGTTGAGTCTCGTCTGCGACGTTCACGAGCCTTTGACAAAGTCCCGATTTAGTCGGTGTCCGCGCGGTATTGCCATAAAGGGCGAAAACTACCTCAAATCAACCGGCATAGCCGACACAGCCTATTTCGGGCCGGAAGCTGAATTCTTTATTTTTGACAGCATTCGTTTTGATCAAACGCAAAATAGCGGATATTACTTCATCGACTCGATCGAAGGCATCTGGAATCGTGGTCGTGATGAAAATCCAAATCTTGGCTACAAAATTCGTAATAAAGAAGGTTATTTCCCGGTGCCTCCTGCGGATCAATTTCAAGACATACGCAATGAAATGATGATGGTCATGCAAGAGCTTGGTCTTAAAGTCGAACGTCAACATCATGAAGTTGCAACGGCCGGTCAGGCGGAAATTGACTATCGTTTCAATTCTCTGGTTCGTTCGGCCGACGATCTGATGCTGTTTAAATATATCGTTAAGAATGTGGCCTGGAAACATAAAAAAACTGCAACGTTCATGCCAAAGCCTATTTTCGGTGACAATGGTAGCGGTATGCATGTGCACATGAGTTTGTGGAAGGGTGGACAACCGCTATTTGCAGGGGATAAATACGCCGGGCTTTCGGAGATGGCACTTCACTTCATCGGAGGTATCCTCAAGCATACAAAAGCCTTAAATGCGCTCGCCAATCCTACCACGAATTCCTACAAACGCCTGACGCCAGGATTTGAGGCACCGGTTAATCTCGCATATTCGCAAAGCAACCGTAGCGCTTCCGTTCGAATCCCGATGTATTCTAACAGTCCTAAAGCAAAACGCGTAGAATACCGATGCCCGGATGCCTCGTGCAATCCCTATCTGGCTTTCACTGCTATGATGATGGCGGGTATTGATGGTGTATTGAACAAGATTCATCCCGGAAACCCGCTTGATAAGAATATCTATGACCTGACGCCGGATGAACTCTCAAAAGTCCCGTCCACCGCAGCGTCTCTGGACGAAGCACTCCGAGCGCTCGAAAACGACCATGATTTCTTACTCAAAGGCGATGTATTTTCGGAGGATGTCATTCAGACGTGGATTTCTTATAAGTACGAACACGAGGTAAACCCCATGCGTCTTCGTCCTCACCCATACGAATTTGCACTATACTACGACATGTAGAAATGTGAACGTTTCGAAAGCCGTCATGCCCTTGGGCGTGGCGGCTTTTTTTGTTGCCTTCAATACAGAATCATTTCTAATCAAAAAAATTTACTTTGATTAAAAAAATGACAATCTTTTGAGAGTATTTTCACATTCACTTGCCAAATTGTCATGTTTCTAATTCTCTTATTCCTTCTCTTTCCCACTATTCTCCGGGCGCAAGACTTGCCTTCACGCCTCCTTCGATTGCAATATGAAACAATTTCTTCCGACAAGGGCCTTTCTCAAAATATTGCGACGTGCGTATTTCAAGACCAATCCGGATTTATGTGGATCGGTACGCGTGAAGGACTTAATCGCTTTGACGGATACCATGCTACAATTTTTAAGTCGGACGATATGGATTCCGCTTCCATCTCTTTCAATTTTATCAATTGCATCGCGGAGGATCGTGATGGCCGCCTGTGGGTTGGCACGGAGGATGGACTAAATTATTTTGACCCGATTAAACAAAAATTTTATCGAGTAAAAAGCGATTCCACTAAACGCTCGTCTCTTTCAAGCAATCATATTACTGCAATTCATCGCGATTCGGAGGGCGAATTATGGATTGGCACCTTGGCCGGACTTCATCGGCTCGTTTCATTTGAGCGATTAGATTTTGAATACATTCCTGCCCCTCTTAAAAAGGGCGACACGCCGATTCGGTGCATTTGGGAGTCTCCGCATTCATCGCTTCTATGGATTGGTACGACCGGAGCCAGTGTTTTCTGTCTTAACAAAAAGACAAGGGCCCTTGAGGAGCCCCTTCCTCCGAACTATCCTGAAGGATTGGCCACCGTTTGGATAATTTATGAAGAAAGTGAAAATGAGATTTGGTTTGGTACGCCAAAAGGACTGTATATCTGGAATAGGAAATTAAACACATTTGAGACCACTCGCCGAGACTTTACAAAATACTCGATAAGTGATCATCGAATTCGCCGAATCCTAAAGTTCGACGATGGCCTCTATTGGATTGGAACCACGGAAGGCGGTATGAATCTTTATGATCGGAAAAATAGAAAGTTTTATAACTATAAGAACTTTTCCTTTTTAGAATCACTGCTAAACGATCAATATATTTTTGATATCCTGCGCGATCGCAGCGGAACAGTGTGGATTGCAACCTACTCTTCCGGCCTAATAAAAATTAATCCGCATGAGCGCGCTTTTGTTCACTATCAAAAGCATTCTCAAATACCCGAGTCTTTGATTCACAATTTGGTACGCTGCTTTTTGCAAGATCGCGAAGGCCGCCTATGGATTGGTACCGACAATGGGTTTGACGAATGGGATCAAGCGCGCGAAATATTTATTCATCACCGCATACCTGAGCTTGCGACGGGTACCAGTATTAATGAGGTTCGGACTATTTTTGAGGATGACAAAGGATATTTTTGGATTGGCACTCGCCTGGGAGCTCTGTACCGATGGAATAAAAAGAACAATCAGTACAAGCGGTATTCCAATCTTCAAGGCCTGGTCGGTAATAGAGTTTATTCAATCCTGCAAAAAGAGAATTATCTTTATATCGGATCCAATAGCGGAATCAATCGCCTCGACCTCAACTCCGAGGTTATGAGTCACTGGATGGCAAACGCCGCGGACTCTAATGCTATCAGCAATGATTATGTTAACGCCTTATTACTGGATCGGAATGAAAATCTGTGGGCCGGTTCTTTTCGTGGAGGTTTTGATAAAATCAATCTTAAGACGAATCGGGTTTCTCATATCAAAAAATCCGAATCCGGCTTGTCGGATGATCATATTCAATGTTTGTTCGAAGATCACGTTGGGAGAATCTGGATTGGAACGGCCGACGGCCTGAATGTATTAGATCCGTCGACCGGAAAGATTTCAAGCTATCGCGAAGCCGACGGGCTGCCTAACAAGGTTATTTATGCTGTCGTTGAAGACCTTCAAAATCGTATTTGGATCAGCACCAACAACGGCCTTTCAAGAATGTCATTCAAGCATCCCGATAAACCGGTATTTACAAACTACACAACACTCGATGGACTGCAGTCTTCCCAGTTTGAAGCACGATCTGCCATTGCACTTAAAAACGGTGAACTGCTTTTCGGGGGAATTAATGGCTTTAATGTCGTTGATCCGTCCAAAATTAGATTTAATCCCAAAGCCCCGGCCATTTTCCTCACTTCGTTTAAAGTTTTTCAAGATAATTTTCCGCTCGACACCTTTATAACCCATAAACGTCGTATTGAACTGGATTATCGTCATAATTTTTTCTCCATCGAATTCTCCGCACTGGATTATACTCAAAGTCAAAAAAATCAATATTCTTATAAGATGGATGGACTTGATCAAGACTGGATTTTAACTTCAAGCGACCGGCGATTTGCAAACTATACCGATGTAGCACCCGGCATTTACAATTTTCGTGTCAAAGGATCTAATAACGACGGCATTTGGAATGATAATGCAGCTTCGGTTGTAATTGTTATAAATCCCCCTTTTTGGAATACGTGGTGGTTTAAGTTGCTCGTATTTGGCGGATTGGTCCTGATCATGGTCGGTGTCTATATTTCGCGCATCCGTGCTATCAAAAAGCTGAACCGCTTGCTCGAAAAGAAAGTTGACGATCGGACCGAGGAATTGAAACAAAGTAAGAACGAACTGCAAAAAATGAATGACCAACTTGAGGAACGCGTTCTTTCCCGAACCCGAGACCTGCATAAACTGTCGGAACATCTTGTCAATATCCGTGAGGAAGAGCGAACCCGTATCGCACGGGAAGTTCATGACGAGCTTGGTCAGTACCTCACGGCTCTAAAGATGGACGTATCATTTGTGTCGAAGCGACTGCCGGAGCACGATGAAATCCTGAAGAGTAAGGCCAC
>JANNSF010000253.1:0-35260 GCA_031402315.1 bacterium
GACGCCGTCATGGGCTTCGCATTTTAGTGCCATCCGTGATTTGCTCTTCGATAAAAAAGGACGTCTCTGGGTTGCTTCGCTGACCGAGCTGGGAAGATTGGATACGGACGGTCGCGTTGTCAAGTTTTCGTTCAAAGATGGCTTGGTATCAAATTCCATTCATTGCTTATTTGAAGATCAAAATAACAGGATTTTTGCAGGAACCGCCGGCGGCTTCAGTCTGTTTGATGAAAACAGCGGTTCGTTCCGCTCGTTTACCGTTAAAGACGGCCTCAGCAGCGATATGGTCTTCAATATCAAACAGGACCGCGACGGATCGTATTGGATAGCAACTCAAAACGGCCTCACCCATGTGCCGGCCGATCTCAAATCCCCTTTTCGTGCTTTTACCTCACGCGACGGCCTGCCGAGCGAATCGATTTTTGACCTGGTCCTCGACGATCATGATGATTTTTGGTTCGGCTCGTCTGCAGGAATTTTCAAAGTTCCGAAAATGAATTTTCTCCAACCAACCGGATTCGATTTAAAATTGACGGTTATGCACTATGGACGTTCCGACGGCATGAAAACGGGGCAGGCTACCCCGTCGGGCCGTGCCATGAAAGCGCGTGACGGCCGTTTGTATTTCCCGAGCCCGAATGGTATGGTTGTCATCGAACCCAAAAGTATCAGGATCAATAACATCCCTCCACCGGTTGTGATCGATCAGTTGATCGTCGACGGTCGGCCTTTCCCGATTTCTGAAAAAATCGAAATTCCTCCGGGTGTTTCCCGCCTTGAAATTCACTACGCCGCATTGAGTTTCCTCGCTCCTGAAAAAGTCCTCCATCGTTTCCGGTTGGATGAATTCGATAAAGATTGGATCGACGCCGGTACACGCCGGATCGCTTACTACACGAGTATTCCGCCCGGAACTTATACTTTTCGAATGATCGCCTGTAATAACGACGGCGTTTGGAACAAGGTGCCTGCCGAGTTGAAGTTTACTCTTGAGCCGCGATTTTACGAAATGCCTTGGTTTCTTGGCCTGTGTTGGCTGTTACTTCTGGGAGCGGCATTCGGCACCTATCGTTTGCGGGTTAATAATCTTGTTCGGCGGGAGCGGGAGCTTGCCGGATTGGTCGAACGCAGGACGGAAAATCTCCGCGAGGAAAAGCAACGCACCGAAGCGGCACGGGTGGAAGCGGAACGGCAGAGGGAAGGCGCCCAAAAAGCAAATGAGGTCAAAACACAATTGCTGGGTATGGCCACGCACGATCTCAAAAATCCATTGACGTCGATCATCAGCTATACCGATCTCATTGCAGAGGGTTTGGATGATCGCGAACAAATACTGAAAGACCTCGGTTTTGTCCGGAAAGCCGCCAACCGGATGTTACACCTGATCAATGAACTTCTGAACACCGTCAATCTGGAAAGCGGAAATATTGTCCTGAATAAAGAACCTGTCCAACTGGCTGTTCTCATCCGAACGGTTCTGGCCAATAACCAACAGCAGTACGAACGCAAACGTCAGGAACTCATCGCCGACCTGGACGATGCCGCCGTTATTTCAGCCGACCGGGAGAGGTTTTACGAGGTTATTGATAACCTCCTGAGCAATGCGATCAAATATTCGCCGATCGGTAAGCCGATCCATCTGAAACTTTTCAGGAAAGACGCTATGATCCGGTTTGAAATCAAGGATGAAGGGCCCGGTCTTTCCGAAACCGACAAAGAAAAATTATTCGGAAAATTCCAGCGTCTCTCGGCCAAACCGACCGGCGGCGAAACGTCAACCGGGCTAGGCCTGTCCATTGTCAAACAAATCATCGAACTCCACGACGGACAAGTTTGGGCGGAAAGTCAGTCCGGGCAGGGCAGTACTTTTATTGTAGAATTGCGGGCAATTGTTTAATCAAGATTCCAGGACTCTTAAATTTATTTTGGTTTTCACCCAATGGATTTAACTTTAGTAATATTTCCAAAACCTTGTGCTCCTTTGTATTTGAGTGGCAAATCATTTTTCTATCGCGGAAATTCAGGAACAAAGCGAAACGTCGAGTCCTTACCATGTTCGCCCGGAGCCAATCATTGCATAAGCCGTTCCTCGCTCGTATATTTAGATACCTATGATTTTGTTTTCACTTAAGCGGTCATTACTCCGGGTTGCATTTTGGATTATTGTGACTCAGGCGAGTGTGGCTCAGGACCGCATATTCGATCACTATACGATCGACGACGGGCTCAATCACAGTACCATCTACCAGTTGATGCAGGACCGTGCCGGATTTTTGTGGATTGGGACGGAGGATGGTCTGCAGTGTTTTGACGGCGATGAATTTCTTCTCTTCAAGCATCGTCCTTTTGATTCGACATCCTTGCGAAACAATAATATCAATTCGATCATAGAAGCTGACTCGATTCACCTGTGGATCGGGACATGGGGAGGCGGGCTTCATCGGTTTAATCGTACCACGCGGGCTTCTGAATTTTTTCGTCATCGGCCTTCTGATGCCACAAGTCTGAGCGACGATCGGATCCAGGTGCTATTCAAGGATTCTCGCGAAACCCTGTGGGTTGGAACGGTTTCCGGCGGGCTTCAGAGGTACGATCCCAATACAAAGTCATTTCAAAAAACAAAGCTGACTTTGTCGAACACGGACGAGCGGATTTGGGCGATCGATGGCGACCGAGAAAATTTGTGGATCGGTACCGACAAAGGAGTTAGCCGGATGAATTTGTCCACCGGACAAGTTGCCGACATTCCTTTTTTTGATCAACGCGCGATTCGCGCATTAAAAATAGATCACACCGGCGCACTTTGGGTTGGCCTGAAGGACGGCGTAGTGGTCGGCCATCCCGAACGTGCGGATTGGAACTATGTTTCACGAGTCAAGAGGCTGGTCAACCGAATTTTCGAGGATAGCCACGGAGACATCTGGATCGGAACATTGTTTGATGGCCTCTTTCAAATTCGCCGCACCGATGGAGTTGAAATCCAGTACCGAAATGTACCCGGCAATTCACACTCGCTGGTTTACAACGATGTTCGCGCGATCATGGAGGACAGCCGCAAAAATCTCTGGATTGGCACGCGAGGCGGAGGCATTTCCAAAACAGATCTCAAGCCATTGCGATTTAATGTAGTGCCAATTGCCAGCAACATGGCTTCACGTCGCGTAATGACTTTGTGGGCGGATCGATTCGTCTCAGGAACCATGTGGATAGGAACCGATGCAAATCTCCTGATGGTGAAGAATGGTGCGACCTCCGTCATTCCACTTGACGGGAAGACGGACATTGGCATTAGGACGATCACACAGAGCCGGGACGGGCGCATTTGGGTGGGAACGTTTACCGATGGAATTCACATTCTTGACAAGCAAGGCCGATGGCTTGAGAAAAGAATTAATGTGCACGGCGACTCAACAAGTCTGCCGAGCAATGCCGTTCGCATGCTGATGGCGGATCCGGACGGAGAATCGGTTTGGATTGGCACAGAGCGTGGTCTGTGCCGCTGGCGAGGGCAGGGCGGAGCCATTGACCACTTCGGAATCAAAGATGAAATCAGGGCGATTGTAACGTTGAAGAATGGTTCGATGTGGATCGGACTAAAGCAGGGCGGTCTTTTACGCCGAGATCCCGGAACCGGAACGGTGACGGTCTTCCGGCACGATCCACTCGATGTCCACTCGTTAAGCTCCAACGAAGTGCTGTGTATCGTGCCAGAGCCTGGGGACTCCGCCTTATGGATTGGCACACTCGGTGGTGGACTCAATCGTCTTGATTTGGCGAGTCATAAATTTCAACATTGGTGGCATGATGATGGTTTGCCTTCTGATTTTGTCAATAGTGCAATTTTCGACGAGCGCGGTGTACTCTGGCTTGGAACCAATAATGGCCTCGCCGAGATGGTCCAGAATAACCTATCGAAAGCTTTTCGCGTGTACGACACACGCGATGGAATTCCCAACCGGCTTTTTAATGCGGCCGCCACCTTTGCCGACGCGAAAGGCAATCTGTATTTTGGAACGGTAGACGGAGCGGTAATGTTTAACCCGGCCAAGATTGAACTGAATGAGCTTGCCCCTCCGGTTGAGCTCGTTCGGTATCGCTTATTCCAAGGTAGTTCTGTCATTGATCATTCTCTTTTTGAACTCCATCGGATTACTCTTGAGGCGGATGATCAGTACGTCTCGTTTCGATTTGCCGCCCTCGATTTTACACAACCCAAGCGAAACAATTTTGCTTACCGTCTCGAAGGATTTGATCAAGCATGGATCGATGCCGGCGATCGCCGTGCGACGAGCTATGCGAATTTGAATCCGGGTGAATATGTTTTTCGTGTGAAAGCCGCCAACCGTGATGGAATATGGAATGAGACCGGTGCTTCAATTATTGTGACAGTACTTCCGCCGTGGTGGAGAACATGGTGGGCTTTAAGTTTCTATGGGCTTTGTGTTCTTGGATTATTCTATGGGGTCAGGCAATTCGAAATCAACCGGGAGCGGCAAAAAGCGCAAGTCAATGAATCTGAATTGCGTGCACTGACTGCGGAAGCTCTCAACGACCAAAAAAATGAATACGTCGGAATTGTCGCCCACGATCTGAGAAATCCTCTTTCGGCGATTATTGGCTATACGGAATTGGTCATGGATGATCTAAAAAAAGACAATATCGAGAAAGCGGAACTCTTGAAAGATCTTCAGACGGTTGACAAGGTCGCCAAGAACATGTCCTTTTTTATTGCGGAACTTCTTGACATCGCATCTATTGAATCCGGCAAGGTCCGTGTTGAAAAGACATCGGTGAGTATCGCCATGATTGTGAATGGGATTATTCCGTTGCATTTTCGCCGAGCGGAACAAAAAAATATTCGCTTGACCGCTGAGCGCCTCGATACGTTGCCGAACGTTCTGGTTGATCATTTGAAAATCGCGTCGGTGATTGACAATTTAGTTGGTAATGCTCTAAAATATACGCGATCCGGAGGTACGGTGCGGATCAACGGCGAAACGGTCGGATCCGAAGTTTATATCCATGTAGAAGATACCGGTCAGGGTCTCACGCCGGACGATCTAAGTAAAGTATTTACGACATTCACCAAACTCAGCGCACGCCCGACAGGCAATGAATCGAGCAACGGCCTCGGCCTCGCCATTGTCAAAAAAATTGTAGAAATTCACAACGGCCGTGTTTGGGTGAAGAGTGAACATGGTAAAGGTTCGACCTTCAGTTTTTCATTGCCAATCTGATCGTAGTATGATTTTGTCCCTGATTTTTCGTTACGAACTAAGATTCTGCGGGTTGAATCGGAATTTCTACTAAGGCTCTTATGAAAAAGAAATGCAATGGTTTTCCCTGCGGGATGAGTCTTGGTGCGATTCTTCTGATTGTTCTTTCTCCGCTGGCAGCGCAGGAGATTAAATTTAAGCACTTGTCTATTGAAGACGGCCTGTCGCAGAGCACTATCCATTGTGTACTTCAAGATCACAGGGGCTTTATGTGGTTTGGAACGCAAGACGGTCTGAATTGCTATGACGGCTACAGGTTTACGGTTTACCGCCCGGATCCCGCCGATTCAAATTCAATATCCGACAATTATGTCCGAACTTTGTTTGAAGATAGTCGGGGCCGGCTGTGGATAGGAACCGATGGCGGGGGACTGAATGTGTTTGACAGCAAAACAAAGACGTTTAGTGTTTTTAAGAATAATCCTAAAGATTCCACCTCGTTGTCGGTTAATATCGTCTGGTCTATCTATGAAGACCGATCCGGCCGGCTATGGATAGGAACCGATGGCGGGGGCTTGAATTTGTTCGATGATAAAACAAAGAAATTCATCGCTTTTAAGAATGATCCCAGGAATCCCGCATCGCTATCGGATAATACGGTCACATCTATTTACGAAGATCACTCCGGCCAATTGTGGATCGGAACGGGTGACGGTCTGAATCTGTTTGATGCGAAAACTAAAACGTTCGGTGTTTTCAAAAACGATCCCAAAGACATACATTCACTTTCAAGCAACAGTGTCTGGTCGGTGTATGAAGACCGTTCCGGCCTCTTGTGGGTCGGCACCACAGGCGGAGGGCTCAATCTCTATGACGCGGGAACTAAAAAATTCAGTATTTTTAAAAACGATCCCAAAGACCCCAATTCCTTATCCAATAATAGAGTGCGGTCTATTTACGAGGATCATTCCGGTCGACTATGGGTAGGAACCTTTGGTGGAGGCATTAATCTCTATGATGCAAAGGCGAAGACGTTCAGTGTTTTTAAAAATGATCCACAAGATCCCTTGTCCTTGTCAAATAATGAAATCCTTTCTATTTGCGAAGATCACTCCGGTGGCCTGTGGGTGGGCACGTACAGCGGGGGTCTTAATCACTACGATGCACGGGCGAAAAGCTTCGTCTCGTTCAAAAGCGACTCTAAAGTTCCCTCATCCTTGTCGAGTGGTAAAGTCCGGTCTATTTGCGAAGATCATTTTGGTCGTCTGTGGGTTGGAACCGATGGCGGCCTCAATCTTTATGATGCGAAACTGAAAACGTTTAGCTCTTTCAAAAATGATCCGGGCGATCCCTCGTCCTTGTCAAATGATGCGGTCTTCTCTGTTTACGAAGACCGTTCCGCTCGGCTGTGGGTTGGAACCGATGGCGGCGGGCTCCTTCTTTTTAATCAGAAGAATAGGTTTCGATCATTCAAAAATGATGTAAAAGACCCTTCGTCGTTATCGGGTAATCGAGTCCGGTCAATTTACGAAGATCATTTCGGTTTGCTTTGGATTGGAACCGACGCAGGTCTTAATCTATTAGATGAAAGTACGATGACGTTCCGTTCATTCAAAAACAGCTCGAATGATCCCACGTCTTTGTCAAGTAACCGAGTCCGGTCTATTTACGAAGACCAATCCGGACAAATGTGGATTGGAACGGATGGAGGCCTCAATCTTTTTGATGCAAAGACAAAGACATTCCGCTCATTCAAAAACGATCCCAAAGATCCCTCGTCCTTGTCGGACAATAGTGTACGGTCTATATACGAGGACCAATCCGGCCGTTTATGGATTGGAACCTTTGGCGGCGGCCTTAATCTCTTTGATGCGAAAACTCAATCGTTTAAGGCATTTCGGGAAAGGCAGGGACTTCCGAATGATGTCATCTACGGGATACTTGAAGACGGGCACGGCAGGTTATGGCTCAGTACAAACAACGGGCTTTCCAGATTTACACCTTCTTCAGACCTCACCATAAAGAACGGTGATGTGGGGATGTTTCGAAATTATGACGCCAGCGACGGCCTGCTGAGTAATGAGTTTAATCAAAATGCTTATTTCAAAAGTAAAAATGGATGGATGTATTTTGGAGGGATCAATGGTTTGAATGCATTTCATCCCGACAGCATAAAAGACGAACCATACTTACCGCCCATCGTCCTGACAGGCCTTGAAATATTTAATAAGCCGGTCAATGTGCTGAAAGAGTTTGACAATTTTGTTTTGCCGGTGTCGGTCACGGAGGCGGATGAATTGGTCTTATCCTATAAAGAATCGGTTTTCACTCTTGAATTCTCGTCGCTCATTTTTGCCCAACCGATGAAGAATAAATACGCTTACCGACTCGACGACTTTGATAAAGACTGGAATTACACCGACGCGAAAAGGCGGTTTGCAACGTACACGAATCTCGATCCGGGGACCTATACATTTCGGGTGAAGGGTTCCAATCACGATGGAATCTGGAATGAAGAAAGTCGCGCACTCAAAATCACGATCACGTCGCCGTGGTGGAGATTATGGTATGCCAATATTTTTTACGGTTTATGCATCGTTGCGCTGCTGTATGGAATTCGCCAATTTGAAATCAACCGGGAGAGGCAAAAAGCGCAGGTAGAAAAATTGGAATTACGCGCGCGTGCCGCTGAAGACCAGTCCCGATCTCAGCAGACCGATGTAGAAAATTCAAAAAAAATAGCGGTGATCAATCAGGAACTTGAGCAGGCCATTTTGGGGCTGAAACAAGCTCAGACCAAGCTCGTTCAAACAGAAAAAATGGCATCCCTTGGACAAATGACGGCCGGCATCGCCCATGAGATCAATAATCCTCTGACCTTTGTCTATGGCAATTTGGAATTTTTTAAACTCGGTTTTGAGAAAATACTGCAATGGATTCAGGCTGTACATAATTCTAAGACCGAAGAGGCAAGGCGTATGGCTCTGGATGAGCTGGCGCGCGAGATCAGCCTGCTGGGCGAGGAGATGTCCGGACAACTCAATACAACTCTCAGCGGAGCCGGGCGCATCAAAGACATAGTCGAGAATCTCCGAAAATTTTCGCGCGTCGGAGAATCCGAGTCTATGGAGACTAATGTCAATGCCGATCTTGAAAGGATCATCGATCTTTTCGTTAAACAACATTCCGGAATCCGCATTGATCGGCAGTTTTCTGAGCCGCTCCGTCTTGTCGTTAATGTCTCCGAATTGAATCAGTGTTATCTCAATATACTGACCAATTCCATTCAGGCTATTCGGGAATCAGAAAAGCAGGGTATGCTATTATCCGGTGAAGGTGTGATCACCATTCGTACGGAATCTGTGAATATGGAGCAAAAGAAATGGATTCGTGTGACATTCACGGATAATGGAATCGGTATTGCGGATTTGCACAAAGATAAAATATTTGATCCGTTTTTTACGACCCGCGCGATTGGGCAAGGCCGCGGGCTTGGGCTTGCCGAGGCCTACGGTATTATTCACAAACACCAAGGAACAATCGAAGTTTCATCCGCGGTCGGCAAGGGCACGACAATTTCGATCGCATTGCCGACGTAGTTTGTGGAGAAGAGTCAGTTGTAAGAGATTGGGCTGCCCGCAGTCTAAAGCCTGCGCCTACCATTTCTGTTAGGACTGGTAGCCGCAAGCTTGAGCTTGCGCAAATACGAATGCAGATTAGGACACGGCCTACAATTTCTACAAAACCTAATTGTACATCCAAATTCAATTCCATAGATTGAGTCCGGATTTCAAAACCCAATAGTGCTTTCCTTAATGAAAAAAAATAATCGCCTTCGATTCCGCGTCGCTATCTTTGCGCTACTTGCATGGACGCAAATCGCAGCCGCGTTTCTCGCCGCGCAGGAAATTAAATTTAAGCATCTGACGCTTGCGGATGGACTATCACAAAGTACGATCAACTGCATGATCCAGGACCATCGCGGCTTTATGTGGTTTGGAACGCAAGACGGATTGAATCTTTACGACGGCCACAAATTTACAATCTACCGTCACGACCCGTCGGATTCGGCTTCCATTTCATCGGGCTACATCGAATGTCTCTTGGATGATCAAGCAGGAGGACTTTGGATAGGTACGCAAAATGGAGGTCTCAATCATTTTGATTTTAAGACCAAAAAATTTGACCGCTATTTGAATCATGCCGGCGACTCAAGTTCATTATCGCTTAACGATGTTCGTTCTATTTGTTATGATCACTCCGGTCGGCTATGGGTCGGAACGCAAGGTGGCGGGCTCAATTTTTTTAGTCCGGAGAACAATACATTCAAACGCTTTCAACACGATCCAAAAAATCCATCGTCCCTGTCAAATAATAATGTTATTACTATGGATCAAGACACGGGCGGCTATTTGTGGGTAGGCACCTACGGTGGTGGGCTTAACCACTTTGACACCCGGACAATGGTCTTTACGCACTACCAAAACGATCCTCAAAATAGTTCCTCTCTATCAAATAATAGCATTCTATCCGTCCACAAAACAGAATCCGGTACGCTCCTGGTGGGAACACGCGGGGGAGGATTAAACGTTTTCGACGCTCGAAATAACAAATTTGAGCATTATGTCAACGATGCCACAAATCCATACTCGCTGTCGCACAATAAAGTGTATTCCATCGGCGAGGACCAATCGGGGCGAATTTGGATAGGAACGAGCGGAGGCGGATTAAATCTTTTTGATCCTGTATCAAAAAATTTTACGCGGTACGAAAACGATCCGAAAAATCCGTCATCGTTGTCCGATATTCGCGTATTTTCCATTTGCGCTGATCAATCGGGGCGGATATGGATTGGAACCTACGAAAGGGGATTGAGTTTTTTTGATTCTAAAATGAAATCATTTGAATGGTTTAGAAATAACTATTTAGATCCATATTCTTTAGTCAATAACAACGTCCATTCTTTTTGTGAGGATCCGTCGGGTGGGTTATGGGTTGGCACGGATGGAGGATTGGATTTCTATGATGAAAAGCTTAGGCGCTTTGAACATTTTGTGTACGATCCAAAAAATCCGTTCTCGCTACCGAATAACAATGTGCAGGCGGTCTATGTGGATTCAAAAGGCCGACTTTGGGCGACTACATTTGGCGGAGGTCTGAGTCTTTTTGATTCGAGAAGAAAAAGATTTGAGCGTTTTCAAAACGATCCGGCAAACCCATCCTCCCTTTCTAATAATGATGTCTCACGCATTTATGAGGATCGCTTCGGCAGTTTGTGGATCGGAACTTTTGCAGGAGGAATAAACCGTTTTGATCCCGTAACAAAAAAATTTGAGCAGTTTACGCACAATCCTCAAGATGTATCCTCGTTATCCAATTCAACGGCCGTCGTAAGTTTAGAAGATCACAAGGGCCGACTATGGATTGGAACCCGAAGCGGGCTCAATCTTTTTGAACCCAAGACAAAAACATTTGAGCGTTTTAATAACAATCCTAAAGATCCCTTTTCAGTATCGAACGACGACATTAGTGTAATTTACGAAGATCGGTTGAGACGGTTGTGGATAGGAACCGGTAACGGATTGAACCTTTTTGAAGTTTCGACAAAACGATTTCGAAAATTTACCGAGAAGGATGGCCTTCCCAATAATTTCGTCTATGGTATTCTGGAAGACGACCACGGATCCTTATGGATAAGTACCAATAAAGGGCTTTCCAAAATGACCCTTCCACCTGATTTTAAGTTTGAAAGTTCAAATCAAGTGTCCTTCCGAAATTATGATATTACGGATGGGCTTCAGAGCAACGAGTTCAATGAAGGGGCTTTTTTCAGAAGCCGGGATGGGAAAATGTATTTCGGCGGCGGCAGTGGTTTTAATGTATTCCATCCTGACAGCATCCGCGATGATGATTTTGTGCCTCCCATCAGGCTGACCGGTTTCGAAATCTTTAATAAGCCTGTTGAAATTGGAAAGGACTACGAAGGATTTGTTTTGCCGACTTCCATTACGGAATTGGATGAGTTGATTTTATCCTATCGAGAATCAGTATTTTCCATCGAATTCTCGGCGTTGAGTTATGCGCTCTCCCGGAAAAATAAGTTCGCGTACAAACTTGAAGGGTTTGATAAAGAATGGAATTACACGGATGCTTCAAGGCGCTTTGCGACGTACACGCATCTTGATCCGGGGGTGTATACATTTCGGGTTAAAGGCTCCAACCACGATGGAGTTTGGAATGAAAAGGGCAGAACACTCAAAATTACAATCACACCGCCCTGGTGGAGCACGTGGTGGGCCAAAGTGTTGTATGGCGCTCTGTTTATTGTTGCCGTCAGCGGTATTATTCGTATACGTATTCAGACGGCTAAGCGACATGCGTTTGAACTTTTAAGAAGTCAAAAAGAAGAGGCCAATATTAAGGAAGCGGAACTTCGTGCACAGACCGCCGAAGCTGAAGCGCGCGCTTTGCGGGCTGAGGATGAGCGGAAACAACACGAACTCGAAAAAGCGGAGCAGCTTAGTTCGATCAATGTGGAATTACAATCCGCTATTAAACAGTTGCGGGAAACACAGGTCGAATTGGTGCAAAAGGAAAAAATGGCCTCGCTTGGTCAAATGACCGCGGGAATTGCTCACGAAATTAACAACCCGCTCACCTACATATATGGTAATCTGGAATATCTTAAACAAGGCCTTAATCGAATGTGGCAATTAGCCAACGCCGCGGAAAAAGAAGGCGAATCAAAGATAATGGCGCTGCAGATTTTGGGTCATGAAGTGAGACAACTTGAAAAAGAAATGCCCGGCCATTTGGATACAACCCTTGTGGGTGCAAGACGTATCAAAGAAATCGTTGAGAATTTAAGGAAATTTGCACGCGTTGGCGAATCGGGTGCAAAGAGCATCCTAGTCAATGAGGACCTCGAGACCATTTTGGACTTATTTGTCAAGCAGCATGCCGGCATACGTATCGAACGACATTTTTCAGAGGCCGTTCTTGTGAGTGGTAATGCGTCGGAATTGAATCAGAGTTATTTAAATGTACTTACCAACTCAATTCAGGCAATCCGTGATGCGGAGAAACAGGGCGTCTTAAAATTCGGAGAGGGAATCATTGACGTCAGTATCGGCCATAAGGTGCACGAAAAAGGAAACTTTGCGGTTATTCATATCTCCGACAACGGTATTGGTATCCCCGATTCGAATAAGAATAAAATTTTTGATCCGTTCTTCACGACGCGCGAGATTGGCCAAGGCCGTGGACTTGGGCTTGCCGAAGCTTATGGCATAGTCCATAAGCATGGTGGAACTATTGAAGTTTCATCGAACGCTTCCCGGGGAACGATGTTTTCAATTACATTGCCCGCTTCAGAGTGACATGTGAACCTGTAGAACATGCATACCATCAAGGCTTATCTCAAACGCATTTCGAAGTGCATCAAGAAATAGTAATAACCAAGGCTATGCATGAAAAATAGTGTTTTCCTATCGGCGGTGATAAAGTTACTACGATGAGGATCAAATTGCTGAGTCGCTCCGTAGAGAAAAGTTAGATGGCGAAATTAGGATTGTTAGTTGCCAGCTTTAGTTTGCGAAAATGCGAATGCGGATAAAGATATGGCAATCGTTTTGGCTACTATCATGAATCAATTCAGTGTTATGTAGATACATCTTATATTTATTATTAAAGGAATCATGTTAGAACCTTCTTACCACGTCGTATACGAAACCCCGGTTGCATGGGGCGAGATGGATGCACTCGGCCATGTGAATAACATCCTGTACTTTCGATATTTTGAAAGCGCCCGAGCGTTGTATTTCCAAAAAATTGGAGTCTGGGATTCCGCAGAAAAAACGGGCATCGGCATGATCTTGCACTCGACGAGTTGTCGTTTCAGAAGACCGCTCAAATTTCCCGATACGATTTCTATCGGAACGAGGACCATTGAGATTTTGAATGATCGTTTTAATATGAAGTACGAGATATGGAGCGATACTCAGAAAGCTGTCGTTGCCGAAGGTGAAGGCCTTGTGGTTTGCTACGATTATAAAAAGAACGCAAAGTGTCCGATTCCTGAAACTATTTTGGAAGCGATTAAGAAAATTGAAAAATAAATTGTATGCCATGTACGTTTAGCACGAGAATGCCGCTGATGAAAGAAAAAGCCCGATTGTATCGGGCTTTTCATTAAGGGATTGATTGTCAGTTAAAAATTGAGTCGAAGGGATAGGCCACCGCCTCCGTTAGGCAATGCACCAAGGCCTACTTCAAAACCTTGTTCTTTATTATGCTGGTTCACACATTTGCGGGCATCAAATACTTGCCATACATAAATGCCCAATCCTGCTAATGCCGCAGTCGCAATTCCGGCTATTTCACCGTTACTGAGTTTCATATTTCTATTCGCCATAATATCATACGAATCGCCCTTCACATCCTTAATCTCTATTTTCTTAGGTCTTTGCACTAGTCCTGCGACAACTCCAAAACAAACTGCTTCGGCGGCCAATATCCCTACACCACGCCACGTCTTACCGGCGTAAATTTGGCCAATTCCCGGCGAACTCAATGACAAGAGAATCCCAAGTGTCTCATCTTTTTGGATTTTTTGTTGTGACCAGGCCATTGGTGCAAAAATAGCTGCTGTTAGAATACCTACGAGTAATTTCTTCATAAAGCGTCTCCTTGTTAACATTGATCATAATTACAGACTTATTGCTGCATGCTGTCTTGTAATTTCAATATTCATGCCAAGTCGGCGTCTATTGTTAATGTTAAACTTACAGAAATTTCCAGGTGATCTTCTGTGAAAGGAGAGCATCAGTGTGAAAGTGAGGCATTTCGATTAATGCCAATCCGGTAAGGTGAAGTTCTGTCGCAGACGAAGACAGTTAACCTTCGGCAGACGCAGACATAAAGAGGATAAACCCAAAAAATTGATTCATTCCTTTTTCAATTGGCCCAAATACGTGCCGGCATAGTTGTACTCAATATAGTTGGTCACGTTGGTTTTGAGGCAAAGCGTCCAATACTGACGGGCGAGTTTTTCATTGCCTTTCACGAAAGCATTCATGCCGATATAAAACGAGCCTTCGCATAGATTTTCCGGGACGCCTTGTCCTTTAAAGGTCTGTGCGCTATCGACCACTTGTACGTCGGTCAATTCTCCCGTGAGATGGCGAATGATAAAACCGACAAATTCCTTTTTTTCAGTTTTGGCTTTGTTCCAATAAGCCTTGAGATTATCGGACGCCACCTTTTTGCCGCTGATCTTATTTTCGCAAAAATACTTCCACACGTGCATAAATTTATCCTGCGGCGAAAGTTCGATTGCTTTTTCAAAGTCAGTTTTGGCGGATGCGTAGCTTTCGAGCAAATATAAGTCCGTACCCCTTCTAAAATAAGCCCATCCTAATTTAGGATCGAGTTCGATGGCCTTATCGTAGTCTTCGAGGGACAGCTGATACTGGTGCAACCGCACTCGCGCATCGCCACGTGCGATGTACGCCCAAGCGTAATCGGGGTTTACACTCACAGCCTGACTGTAATCAATTTCCGCTTCGGTGAGTTTGTTTTGATTGGTGTACACATCCCCGCGAACGATATAGGTGTACGCATTAGTTGGCTCCAGCGTGATGGCTTGATTCAAATCGAGGAGCGCTTCGTCATATTTTTTCAGCTGAACTTTAGCGTCGGCACGGCTTGCCAAAGCCCATGCGAAACTAGGGTCGATGCGGAGCGCTTCGTCATAGTCTTTTATGGCGTCCTTGTATTTTTTCAAATTGCGTTTTGCCAGACCCCGGTTGCCATAGGCGTATTTATTGGTCGCATCGAGTTCGATGGCTTTCGAATATTTTTCTAAAGCCTCCGGATATTTGGATTCTCCGAGCAGAACGTTGCCTTGATCAACAAGTTCATTACTCGTTTGCGCCGCTATCGGCTGATTCGAGCTACTAACAAGGAGAAAAATGAGAGTCAACAGGGATAGTCTTACAAGTTTCATAAAGTTTTCCTTCAATGAATTGTGCAAGGCGTTTACTTGGAAAAGTTATTTAGGTTTGGTATAAGAAGCGAGTTTTTTGTTGCAATTTTGACGAAAGAAATTATCAGTGACTCTTTTCGCGCAAGCTAAAGATTGCGGCTACCAATCACCATAAACCGATGGTAGGCGCAATCTTTAGCTTGCGATATCATTTCAATTTCGAAATCGATTTCAGTCGTTCAATCTCCGCGCCTAAAAGCGATTGCCCTCCCGCCGTTGCTACATTTGCATTAAATGAGGAATTCAGGATTTTCACTTCCGCAAGACTCGCCGCAAAATTTCCGAGTGCAAAATGATTCTCCGCAATGACAACATGAAGATCGGCGGCACTGACTGAAGAAATGTGAGCGAACGTCCAAGTGGCATCGAGCGTCAAAGCCTGTGAGGCCCGCGTATTTGAATTGGCATACAACTTCTGCGCGTTAAGGAGAAAGGCGTATCCGGCAAAGAGATCCGCGCCGGCATCCGCTATAGCCGCGCCATCGCTAAAGGAAGTTTCCGCGAAACTAAGATTGTCCAGCTTCATCTGACTCCAGCCGCGGCCGGAATAGGCTTCCGATTTTGTCGGATCCGTGGTCACCGCATTATCAAAACTCTCTATGGCCGTGGCGTATTCAGCGGCCTCGAAATTTGTCCATCCTTCCAAAATAATGTCGTCGTAGGTCGGATCGCCCGCGGCTCCGCCGCACGATACGATGAGAAGGGATATTAGAATTATTTTTTTCATTTGTTCTCCTTTATAACATGGAAGGTTTACTAAACCTTTCATGTTATGTGGTGTCATTTTATTAAAATCATTTTCTTTGTCTGTACCGACTGACCGGACTGTAGGCGGTATATGTAGATTCCGCTTGACGTGTGGTGTCCGAATTCATTGGATGCGTCCCAGACCATGCGGTAGCGACCGGCCAATTGATTGCCGCTGAATAGTGTCTTGACTTTTTGTCCGAGCATATTGTAGATCGTGAGATTCGTATTGCCGTCATTTGGCAAATCGAAAGTTATGGTCGTCGTCGGATTAAACGGGTTTGGATAATTCTGATTGAGGGCAAATTTATCCGGAACACTATTCGAACCCTCAAACAACAGATCGTAAACGATCTTGAATTCTCCCAACGTTGTGACGTTGGCCTTGATTCGGTTTTCTTTTTGGTAAACCTGGCTTCGGAGGGGCTTCCATGTGCCATTTTCATGATGGTAGATAAAGAGTTTATCCGCATCCGTAAAAAGTGATGGATCGTAGTAGATATTCAACTCGAGCGATGAACCAAAAGTTTGACTTGGCCCAAAACGATACACATTTTCATCTTGTTCGGCGAGGAAGAATGTTTCCTTTTGAATCGCGTGGTCACCGATTTTGAGGAACGCCTTCTGATCCACACTCTTCGCGAGTGAAGAAACGCCTGGCTTGGCGAGGGTTACGTTAAACGTGCGGGTATGAGTGGCAAACGATGTGGTCACACTGGTAGCCCGCGCGCGAATCGTATACGATCCGCTTTGCGTGAACGTCACTTCGCCTTTGTAATTCTGCCCGGCGACGAGCGTCATAGTGATCGGAAGCGAGTCGAGCCCGACAAAAGTCATTACCTGCGGCGCCGCTTGCAATGTAGTGTCCGCGATCACGTAAAGATCAGCGTATTTCGAAAGTACCGGGTTTTGTAAAACCGAAGTGGATAAGGTCAGTACCGCGGGTGCAGAACCCACCGTAACTCGGAAAGTGTCGGATACCGAAAGCGCGCCGGCGTCGGCGGCCGTGACTCGGACATCAATATTTCCGGAGGTCGTACCACCGATCAGGAAGAGACTATCGTTTGATACTTGAGCCGTAATACCTGCCGATAAATTAATGGCGGTATAATTCAGCGACCCATTGTCTACATCTGAAAAAACCGTCGTCAATCTCCGAACAAATGTTTTTGGAAAATTGTAGTTAAAAGACGTATCGCGAAGCGCACTGAACAGAGTCGGCGCATCATTGACCGGTGTAACCGTTACGCTTATGGTGTCAGAAATACTCAGCGCAGTATCGCTGGCCGTTATTCTCACATTAATATTCCCAAAGAAATCAAGCGTGCTGGTGACAAATAAACTATCGCTTGATGTTGAAACCGATAGACCGGCGGTAAGTGCGACAGCCGAATAGGCGAGTGTGCCATTATCCACATCGGTAAAATACGGCGTCAATTTCACAACGAACTTCTTTCCAAAATCTTCGGCATAGGTCGTGTCACGAACTGCACTCACCAGTGTCGGCGAATCATTCACAGGATTGATCGTGACCTTAAAGGTATCGGCGATCGTAAATTGTGCATCGGCGGCCGTGACCCGTACTTTTACAGTACCGTTAAAATTACTTACACTCGTGATAAAAAGACTATCGTTCGAAAGACTGGGCGTCAAACCAGCTGAGAGACCGGTCGCCGTATAAGTTAAGACATCGCCATTCGAATCGGCAAAAACAGTACTTAATTTTCGGACAAACAATTTTCCAAAATCTTCATCTGCGGTATCGATGAGCGCACCGGCTAATAGATACGGAGAAAGATTACCCGAACTCACCGTCACCAAAAACGTATCGCGTTTCACCGCATTGCTGTCATCGGTTGCCGTCACGACAACAGAAGTCGAGCCGTACGTATTCGCAATGGAAAATAATTTAAGTGTGTCATTGACAATAGATGCTGTAACGATGGCCGGCGTCACACTCACGGCATAGCGCAGACTGTCCCAAAAAAGGGCGTCGTTATCAAAAAACACGCTGTCGAGATAACCAATTGTCGTGGTTCCAAAATTCGGTCCGAGATTCTGATCGGCGATCGGATGAATCACCGTCGGCGTAGCATTGCTACCCGTGGCTGTGACGGTGAAGGATTTAGCGTAGGCTAAACTCGTTACACCATTGGCGTCTTTGGCGGCGATGTGCAATTGATAGGTACTATCGATTTGCAACGCTGAGGTATTCGCCGCAAAATTGGCCGTGATGTCGACGGAAGGAGTAACGACATACGAATACGAAGCGGACTTGACATTTCGTTTCACAAAATAGTATTCAAGCGAAGCAATATTGGGAGGCGTATCCGAAGGGCCGGCCGCTTCTTTTAAGAAAGGTTTACTATAGGACAGGCTCCAGCTGCCATTGACGTCACGAGAGCGAACAAAAAGAATATGGAGTCCATTGGTTAGGCCGGTCAAATCGGCTGTAAAATTTGAAGTGATATCTGCCGATGATGAAATAGGGATATTGGTTCCTGCGCCAAATCCCGGATCGGTATCGAAAAAGTATTCTGCTTTCGCAATATTTGCGGATGTGCTAACCGCTTCCCTCAGGAAGGTTTTTGAATACGAGAGACTCCAGCTTCCATTGACATCACGCACACGCACAAAAAGTATATGGAGACCATTTGTGAGCGCACTCAGATCGGCCGTGAAGCTAGTGTCGGGAGATTGGGATGGCGAGATTGGAATATTCGATCCATTGCCAAATCCCGGATCGGTATCGAAGAAATATTCCGCTTTGTTGATATTCGCGGATGCGCTAACCGCTTCCCTCAGGAAGGTTTTTGAATACGAGAGACTCCAGCTTCCATTGACATCACGGACACGAACAAAAAGTATATGGAGACCATTCGTCAGCCCGCTCAGATCGGCCGTGAAGTTTTGTGTGGTGTCGGGTGCCGCCGGAAATGGAATATCGAATCCATTGCCAAATCCCGGATCGGTGTCAAAAAAATACTCCGCTTTGGCAATATTGGCCGATACAGTAACGGCTTCTTTCAAAAAAGTCTTTGAATAAGAGAGCGTCCATCCGCTATCGTTTTTGGCGCGAACATATAAAATATGCAGTCCATTAGACAGCCCGACAAGACTGGCGGTAAAGGAAAGTGTAACATCCTGAGCCGGCGAAGATACCGTGATCGGTATGCCGGATCCAAAGACACGGTTACTGTCATAAAAATATTCTGCCTGACTGATATTGTTTTGCGCCAAAAGTAACCCATTCAAGAGGAGCGCCCATAGAACTAATTTTTTCATTGTATTCTCCCTAACGAGAGATTTGGAATTTTTTCATTTTTTTTGGCCACGGAAGTTTTTTTTGCTTTCATATCCATTGTGGTCATTGGTTTGAACTCATAACTCCCAGTTGGAATAAAATGGACGAAGCCTACTTTTTTATGAGGCTCAGACAATAGGCGGTTCATAACCGGCTTCCTTAATTGCGCGATTTAGCTTTGATCGTGACCGGAAGGCCTTGTGAACTTGAGCCGGAAACCGGCGAACTGAAATAATAAATGGTCGGAATACTGGGGATTCCGGATAGGACATATGGAGAGGTACCACCAAACATTCCGCAGTCAATACCTGCAAGGCCAGCAGCCTTAGCCGGTGAGGCGGGGGCCAATTGCCACTTTCCATCGGTAGTTCCGCTGGAGACAAAACATGCGCCGGCAGCCATGTTAACGGTTTGCTGATTTCCGTTCGCGGTTCCAAACTGAGTAGAATTACCGAGATTGTTAAACCAAGTGAGTCCTGTTCCCGTAAAGGTACCATTGACCAAAATATTATTATCAAAATTTCCGCCCGTCATTTCAACTTTCCCATTGATCACATTGTTAGAAATTTGAACGGTCGACAGGGGATCAACATAAATAGCATAGCTGGTAGCGCCGGTTGTCGTAATAAAATTATTAGCAATAACACAGTTTGAATTTGAAGCTTCGATCCATAGCGCCTTGTAAGTAGCAGAGGACTGTTGATAGTTGATGTAATTACCGACAAAAATCAGATTGGTGACACCAGTATTTACATCTATAAAGAAAGTTGTGGCAGGGCCAACAAAAGCGTTCCTTCTCAACACAATGTTATTGACATAGATATACATATAATTCGTAAAAGTCATACCTGTGACTACAGAGCCTGCAGAGCCGGTATTAAAAGTGACGACGCCATCGGTGAAAGCACTTGCCGCGTTAGCCTGGGTATTTGGATTTTCGGACAGAAAATAACCCGGTCCAAAAATGTAGAACTTTTTCGTAAATGTGACGGTACCATAGCTGGCGGCTGATCCCATGACGTACAAAGTGTCTCCGGTCGCTGCGCCGGTATTCGCAGCGGCGAGCGATGTGAAATCCGCTCCGGTATTACCTAGGTTACTGTCTACTCTCCAGATTTTTGACCAGGCACTTGTGGTTAATACATTGCGATGAAAAAACAGAATACTGATTTCATATAACCTCCATTATTGAAAATAAAAAAGAATATTTGGTACTTGCTTATCTTTAATATTACGGAGTATTGGCTTAAATCCGGATGGAAGAGACTGTAAGTATTTGATTTTTAACACTTAACCATAGGGAAACAGAGGACACATGAACAATAAAGATAAACAGGTAAAATGCGTAACCACCGAGGCAAGGAGTGTAAAAAAAGATATGGAGCTTATACGCCTCGACACCGCCCAACTCAGTTCCTTACCCGATAGAGAAAAGGGAAACTTTCTTGATTCGCCGTCGTTTTTAACTTAACTTAATTCAACCAGCATCTATGATATTTAGCCGATGAAAGTATTTCTAATCTTTCTTCTGATTTCTTTTCGCAGTCTTTCGCAATCGCCGGATAGTCTCATGCGGATTGGCCAAAAATTCGAGAAGAACTCTAAATCCGATAGCGCCATTTTCTATTTTGAAAAGGCGCGTCGTCTCTACAGCGTATCGCATGACGTTGCGCAATGGCTGGATGCAACGCTTCACATCGGTGAAAATTATGTTGCGAAAAATGCGCTGGAAAAGGGACAGGTCGAAGCGGACACGGCATTAGCCGTGGCCAAAAAACACGGAACTGAAAATTCGTCCCTGCTGATAAGAGCGTATGTTCTCAACGGAAAGATCCTTGGGAATAAAGGCGATTTCTCGAATTCTCTGGCGATTTACCGAAACGCATTAAGAATTTTTCCGGCAAAAGATTCGTCTCTCGAAATTGCAAACCTATCGCGTTTGATTGGAATGTCGTTATTCAATGCGGGCTTCTACGACAGCGCTTCGGTTTATCTCTACGCCTCCCTTGCCCGGCTTGATGCTCTTCATGGGCAAGGGCTTGATCGGGCCACGGTATACAGCGACCTCGGGCAATTGTACTATCAAAAAGGACGTCTTGATAAGGCGTATGAATATTACACTCTTGCATTGAGTTGTATGCCCGCTTCAATGGACCCTCGCGAAATCTCGGCGGTGTACAATAATATAGCGACGACTTTCATGGGGCGCGGAGACTACGAGCAAGCCAACGTATATTTTTTTAAATCGCTGGGCATCAAGTTGGATCTCGGCGAAACAAGTCCGGCGGTGGCGGTGAATTACAATAATATCGCGATGACGTATCGTTTTTTAGAAAACTATGGACCGGCGCTGGAGTATGGTCATCGTGCGCTTACGCTTTTTGAAAAATTAGTCGGTAAAGAACACCCCAATACCGGCTCGGTGATTCATAATATCGGTCGTATCTATGCCGATCAGGGTGAATGGGTGAAGGCCTTGGATCTGTACCGAGAGGCCCAAGTCATCTGGGCAAAAAAACTCGGAGCCGGGCATCCGAATGTCAGTCAAAGCTATTTTAATCTGGCGAATGTTTTTCTGAATATGAAATTGACCGACAGTGCGCGCGTCTATTTTGAAAAGTCACTGGTGATCCGGAAAAAAAGTTATGGTGAAAAGCATCCCAAGACCGCGGAGGCTTATGAAGGGCTTGGCCGTGCCGCCGTTGCCGCCAATACGATTCCCGAAGCTCTTGGTTTTCTCCAACGCGCATTAATTTCACTCGTTGAAGATTTTTCGGATACCTCCATTTTTGCAAATCCTGAGCCGGACCATTTTTCGTCGGAGCAAATTTTAATTAGCATTTTGGATCATAAGGCAAGCGCTCTAGACAAAATCTCTTTGGCTTATCCTTCGACGATGTTTGGTACGACAGGGAACTATTTGAGCGCCTCTCTTAAGACCTACCACCTTGCGGCAGACTGGATCGAACGCGCGCGACAGGGGTATAAAGCCGAGGAATCGAAGCTGTTTCTGGCTGCTCAATCGCACAAAATTTTCGAGCGCGCTCTTGTGGTGGCCCTTCGCCAATACCGTCTTACAGGGAAGAAAGCAGACGCCGAAGAAGTTTTTCAATTTTCCGAGCGCAGCAAGGCGGCTATACTAAGCCAGTCGATGGCGGATACAAAGGCTAAAGTTTTCGGAGGAATCCCGGATTCCCTCTCTGCAAAAGAAAAGTCACTCCGGGCTGAATTGGTCTCGTTAGAAAATCTCGTCTTGAAACAGAAGGACAAAGACTCGGTCTCGCTTCATGAATTGAAGAATCAATTTTTTTCGGCTCATCGCACGTATAACGAACTGATTCAGAAACTGGAGCGTGATTTCCCTCGGTATTACGCCCTCAAATATCAATCCACTCTCATAACTTTGGCCGACTTGCAGAAAACCATTTCACCATCGGAGATCGTAATCGATTTTTTCGAGGGGGACGATTCGTTATACGCTATGGTCATTGGTCCGTCGCGATTGGCGGTGGTCACCATCGACATGGATACTCTATTGAAGCGGAATATCGAAAAATTCTACAAGTCTATTAAAAAAATAGAGATAGTGGAATTCAAAAAATACAGTTATGACCTGTATCGGCAATTAATGAAACCCCTGGAGTCTCATTGGGCCGGTTCCGATAAACTCATTATCATTCCGGACGGAGTTCTATTCTATGTGCCTTTTGAAGCTTTGATTTCTGAAAGGCCGGATGATGAAAAATTTTCGAAGTACGCCTATTTAGCGAAGCGGTTTGATGTATCGTATCATTACTCTGCATCCTTGTTGGTGTCCACGGTCAAGCCATTGTCCGAAAGGCATTTTGTTGGATTCGCGCCTGTATTTCCTGATGAAACGATTTCTCCGGCTCAGTTTTCCGCGCTGGATTCTGCCAGCATTAGTTCGGTCAGTCGCGATGTGAAAATTGACGGAAAAAAATTCGCATCTTTGCCGGCCTCAGAGAATGAAGTAAACTCGATCGCCGAATTGTTTGTAAAGGATGGGCGCGAGGCTAAAAAATATTTGTTTGATGAAGCCAGTGAGGCACGCTTCAAAGCCTCAGTGCCCTCTACCGACATCTTGCACATTGCCACGCATGGCATCATGAATGAGACAAATCCAAAATTATCAGGGATTATCTTTGCCTCGCCGACCGACTCGAGTCGTGAAGACGGGATTTTATACGCCGGCGAAACCTATAATCTCACTTTACGCGCCAATCTCGTCGTTCTGAGCAGCTGCGAAAGCGGTATCGGGCGCCTCCACAATGGCGAAGGCATGATGGCATTGTCACGCGCGTTCCTGTATGCAGGCGCTCAGAATATTATGTATTCCCTTTGGAAAGTGGATGATCGGCCAACGAGTGAACTTATGATTGGATTCTACCGAAATTATTTGGGAGGGAATTCCTATGCGCATGCCCTGCGCGAAGCAAAATTACAATTCATCAAAAACCCTGCGACCGCATTTCCTAAAAATTGGAGCGGATTCATATTGATTGGGAAATAGCGGATTGGTAACAGGAGCATTTAGCGAATAAAAAATTTGCCTATATAGATGACGTCATCTTCTGTCTCTAATTTCCAATAGTAGAGACCCGCCGACAGTTTTTCTTCCAATCGATACTGGTCTTTGCTTTTTGCCGCGTGAATCACATCACCCCGATTGTTCAATATTCTTATGTGGAGAATGTTTTCACTTTTCCAATGAAAGGAAATGTCGCCGGAAAGGCTTGCATTGAGTTCAGGTGCTACGATCGTTATAGCCTCCGCACGAACCTGGCTTCCGGCCAAGTATTCCAGTGATGGGTTAGGCTGGAAGTTGTCTGCGATTAGGCTCCTATTAACAGGGTTTGTTTTCTTTATGTCGTTTTCTTGAGAAATTTCAGGAACTATCACGGTTTGTTCCAATTTGCGTACGGGTTCCTCCAAAGGAATGCCGGCCAATGGGACTAAAGGCTCTGCTATCCACCGATAAAGAGCCCAACCAAGAATGGGAATCATGGCTGCTGCGACGGCGTATTTTATCCAAGCGTTATGATGCACCCTCTTTATGCCGGCTTCACTCTCAAAAAGCCCAAGCAAATCCACAATACTGTTGCGGCATTCAAAACATTCTAGAATGTGGTTGTGAATAGACGGCTCTATTCCTCCGAAAGAATTATTCCGTGACGCTTGGAGGTATTGTGCTTTTTCTATATCGGATAAATGGTTCATACGTTTTTGTTGTGATGTTGGAAGTAAAGAATCACTAAGTCTTCAATATGGATATTTTTATAAACCGATCGACCATGAAACAAATTCATGTGTCGAACGGTGTCGTTAATTTTCACGTCAATCCATTTCCTAAGCGAATCGCTTTTGGAATTCGTATTTTCATATTTGTTGAGCACATTCAAGACCGTTTCAAATAATTCGAGATCATTTTGTTTGCGAAAATCACGAGTCAGAATCCGAAGGTCACTTGCCGTACATGAAGGCAGATACATTTTGACATCCTCTTTGTGGACCGGAATTCTGTATTTCCATTTGAGGCAGAGGGCGATTTTGTAGCGTGCTGCACCAAAAGCCCTAAGCACATGGTCAAAATGTCGAACTTCATCCTGAATGATCACACGGTGAATATCCGCATCGTCATTTCTTTCGGCGGCGATTTCATCCGGCTGATCCAGGCTGTCCATCCGCCTATACTTACTCTCTCTCACAATGTCATAATAGGTATTACGCATAATCACAAGAAAATAGGATGTAAAGGAGGGCGCACCGGGGCGGCTTGGATCGAAGGACCCTTTGATTTTATGGATTTTATCGGCAAGTAGCCGAGTAATTATTTCCTGAATAAGATCGTCATGGAGCGTAGAATCAAAACACTTTTTGCGTACGAGCCGTTCAATAAAAGCTCGGAAAAGTAAGACAACGGCGTCCGGCTTTCGAGCGAGAAGCTCATTTAGGGAGAGGTGAGTGGCAGGGAGAAGTACTTGGTTGGCCGGGGCTTCCTGATGGGACAAGTCCTGCCACGCACGAATTAGAATTTTTTCTTTATCCGGAAAGTCTCTAAGCGGGTAAAGAGATTCGGGATACAAAGTTGATAACACCGATTGAATTTCAGTCTTTTGTTCCGGATCCATATAAAGTTAGTAAGAAGTACGTTTTTGATTCTTCAACCGCCATTATGGCATCGGCGCCTTTTCGATACAGCGCACCGTATCCCTTGCAATGAGTAGTTCTTCATTGGTCGGAATAACCCAGATATTAATTTTAGATGCCTCCCCTGAGATCAATCCTTCCTTTCCGCCGACCGTAGCCTTATTACGCTCCGCATCAATCGCGATACCAAAGACACCAAGACCGGAGCAAATTTTTTCACGGATATAATCTGAATTTTCTCCAATGCCGCCCGTAAACACAATGGTGTCCGCCCCTCCGAGCGCCGCGAGATACGAGCCGATATATTTTTTTATGCGATAACAAAAAAGTTCGATAGCCAATCGCGCCCTCCGATCATTATGCTCCTCCGCCTCGGCAATAATATCGCGCATATCATTCGTCAGACCGCTGATGCCCAGTAGCCCCGACTGTTTATTGAGAATCGATTCGATTTCCTGCAAAGAAAATCCTTCTTTGTGATTTAAAAATTCGATAATCGCCGGATCGATATCGCCGGAACGCGTCCCCATGACAAGACCTTCGAGCGGCGTCATGCCCATGGTGGTATCAATGGATTTGCCTTCACGAATCGCGCACATGGAGCACCCATTACCCAGATGAATCGTAATGATCGTGACACCTTGTTTTTTTAGATCTTTGATCGTGCGGTATCGATACGCGACATACCGATGAGACGTACCGTGAAATCCGTAGCGACGAATCTTATGGCGCCGATAAAATTGGTAGGGAATCGCATAAAGATAAGCGTAGTCCGGCATCGTATGATGAAATGCGGTATCAAATACGGCCGCCTGAGGAAGCGACGGGCCAAAAATTTCGTGGATCGCATAGATGCCCTTTAGATTGGCGGGATTGTGCAACGGCGCAAGTTCGATACAGTCTTCAATATCCTGAATCACCTGATCGTCGAGTAGTATCGAATGACGGAATTTTTCACCGCCGTGCACGATACGGTGACCCACGGCATGAATATCGGACAAGGTGTGAATGCTTTCTATGCGGGCGTCTTTGGAGATGATCCATTTCACGATCATATCGATCGCCATCTGATGATCGCGAATGGGCGCGGTTTTCTTGACCGCAACATGACCTTCGGCTTTTAGTGTAATGATGGATTCACTGCCGATGCGTTCGATCACTCCGGACGCCAAACGCCGGTCGGCATTTTTTGTAATTAAGTCGAGGTCGGTATTGATGACTTGAAATTTTAGTGAGGAGCTTCCGCTATTGAGAACGAGGATATTCATACGTGCGTTTGGTGTTTTCTCTTAAGTTGAAATAAAATCATCGAAAACACAAACGTTTTTGAAATTCAGAGGTCTTTCGCGGAGTGATGCCGATATGTCGTGGGCTGAATTTGTCGAAGTCCACGATAATTTTTGCCGGTACTATCTTTTCTTGAGCCACACGGGAGAAAGATCCATGCGGCACGCGTCGCAAATGCCGGCGCCGTCAAAAAGTATAGAGTCTTTGCTACATCCGCATGGTCGGCAGTAATATTTGCCCGTCTTCTGATAGTTATCGCGATTAAATGCCGATGGGATGGTTGGGGCGTTGGAGAGATCCCAGCTTAACGCAAAGACTAACTTCACTATTTTTGTCATATGATCGTAGTCAATAGTAGATGCTTCGTCGGAGACTTTGTGATAATGCTCCGTCAGACCGGATGAAAAATATAGGGCGGGCACCAAATGAGATTCAAAAGGCCGGTTATCCGATTGAAAATCTCCCGGATTTTTTGGGGAAAGCAAGTCGAGGGGAATTCCGAGTGATGTATTCAGTTGTTTTGTTCGTTTGAGCAAGTGATTGGATGTAGAATCTACGTAAAGAAGGTAGACATAATTTGTATTGCCGGGCAAATTAGCTTTGTCAAGACCGCCAACACCGTCCATATTGATCACCGCCGTCGTACGCTCCAAAGGCCACAGAGGTGCATAATTCGCGTAATGATATGAACCCCGGCTGCCAACTTCTTCCGCTCCGGCATGAAGAAAAATAATACTTCGTTTGGGTCCGTTTCCCTTCTTTTTTGCTTCCGCAAAACTACGGGCGATATGAAGTAAGGCCACCGAACCTGAACCATCATCGGCCGCGCCATTATAAATAAAGTCTCCCTTAAGGCTTGTGTCTTTACCAAGGTGATCGTAATGCGCCACGATTAGAATAGCGTCCTTTTTTAATTGAGGATCGGATCCTTCAATAAAAGCAACGATATTTCGAGATGCGACCGTTTTGTTATTTTGAGAAAATGAAAACGGCTGAATATAGTTATCAAGCGGGTTCTTATTCTCCGGTTTCTTAAGGGCTCCCGGTATTCCGAACCAACCGTAACAGGATGCGAGATATTCAGCAGCCAAACTTTCCGATGCCGAACCGGCCTTACGACCTTCAAAATAGTCCGAAGAAAAAAAGTGCAGAGATGAACTCAACGGGGACGGAGAAATCAATTCGATATAGGGTTCAATACCCGACAATGAATGTTGTTGTGAATATCCTGCCGTTAAGGCAATAAGCGATCCTAATAAGAATTTGTACATTTTCGAATGGCCCCGGTTTGTGAATGCATTGCAGAGGGAAAGATAAATTTGTTTAAAAACTATTACGGAATCAGCCGCCGTTTGTTCCTCCACGCAGGTCGTGCCATACTTTTCTTGTGTGAAAATACTGAGACATAAAAATCCATTTAAGTTCAAGTTTATCAATGAGTTCTTAGTTGGCATGATTTTGACATTCTAAGGCTAGAAACAAAAATAGGGAGGGTCAGGCGATGCGAGTACCAACGCTAATAATTGGGACGATGATCTTGGAATCGTGTTTCGGCAACGTAAATCTTGATCCAAAGGTAAATGCTGATGTGGACTTAAAAGTAGAAATATTGGGTGATTGGGTTAAATCGGTTACCACGATTGATCAGAATGTTAATTTTGATGTCAATGGATTTGCCTGGACCACTAATAGTTTTGGATTATTTCCGGGACAAAAAAATGGCGACCTATCATTACAACAAAAGACCGATGGGAATTATGATATCCATGACGATACGCTGTATTTAACGGTCAATCGAACAACGCTTTGGAGCAGTCTTACGCCCAATGATAAGCCGACCGTCATAAAATACGACCTCGACTTTCAGATTGCCCTAATTGATATTCTGAATAATCAATTGACCCTTCGTTATCCGAAGAAGAAGGGGACGGATTCACTTACACTTCAGAGGGGCTCGCGGTAAACCCCTTTCTCTTCTGAATTTCCCTAACATTTTCTTACAAATATTTTCGGATCAATTCTATTTTGCTGCTTTTATCATGATCGGCACGCGAAGTTTTTCCCATGTAAGATTTAACGTGACAGAATTTTGAGTCAAATCATCAAACGAATACTGCAGCCATTCCATCATGGGCGCTTCTGTTGGCTTTACCGTGATGCGTAGAGCGTCTTCTTCTTTTTTGTAAGAAAAGCTTCCCCACGAATCATTTTTTTTGCTGAAAATAATCGTCCACGAATCGGATTGCGGAACCATATGCAATCCATATTTTCCGGCGGGCAATTTTTTACCTTCGATTTCGATGTCGCTGGAAAAAGATATAGTGGTGTTCTCGTTCGCGCCCGCTCTCCATGGGTTTGGCTTTTCGCCCCATGGTACCAGACTACCCCAGATTTTTCTTCCTTTCACGGCGGGTCGACTGTACGAGATCGTGATGTCCGTTGTGCCGACTTTCTGCGACGCGGTAGCGGCCGGACTGACTCGCCCGTCTTTTTGGCTAAAAGCTGTTGTAATTCCAATGCTCATCATCAGAAACCATACAGCGATTAAGGCCTGAATTTGCTTTTTCATGAGAACTCCTTTTTTTTGTTAATAATACATTTCGATTAAATATGTGTGATTTTGAAGTTTTTGAAATAATCTGTGAATACACTTCCGTTAGTCTGGCGATTGGCCGGAAAAAAATTTCGCTCGTAGTTCGCTGTTGCATCATATCGGGAGCTCGAAATAGAAATGCACACAAAATAATTCTAATAGCCCATCGAGATACCCTGGGGGTCTTCGAATATTGCTTGCACACCCCAGCCTCCGAAGTCCTCGGAAATAGCCATCCATATTTCATTCTTACCCTTTTGGAGTGGTAAATATACCGCGTCGTAGTAGCCGATCGTGCCGAGGAATCGGTAGTCTCTTGAAAGAAAATTGTTCATTCCGGAGTATAGAAGGCGACCGTTGCAATAAACTCGCACGCGGTCGCTGAATCCGAATTTCAGTTTTTTGACCTGATCCTTGTCAGACATTACCGTCACTCTGGCAAATGACGTATTCGCACTATCCTTGATGCCCTGGATTTTTGCCAGATTTGCCAATCCTGTTGCCTCGCATTCCATTTTTTTCCACGTGAGATGACCGGTTACTGCCGCGGTCAGAATCGTCGTGTTTTCGACCGTCGATTCGAAGATCGCATTGGAAACGTACCAAGATGTGATCGTTCCGCGCGGAGTCTCTTTCAAAGGGACGGGGAAACCTTTCAAGGTTTGATTCTCAGATTTGCTAAACTGAAAATTTGCAAAATGTGCGCCTGCGAAATTACCATTAGACAAACCTACTCCGCCTGACTGAATCGGCATTTTCATTTCGCTGATGAACAAAACGGGCTTTTCCATATCCTGGATGTACACTTCCGCATATTTTCCAGAGACGGCAATTTTAATGTGCATCCATTGATTATTTACGTACTTAATCGTTGCGGCGTACCCCTCGCCGTAATACAGCTGCCATGCCGCAACGCCGTTGAATACCGGTGTGTATTGGTTGGCGTCCGGATTACCCGTCTGGTGTGGCCGAATGTAGAAGTTTTCATAATTAATCGAATCAACCATACGCCACACCGCACCCATAAATCCACGTTCGCCGGTGACGGCAATGTCAAATTCAATTGTACCATTTATAAAATCGGCATCTTGAATAATGACGTCGCCGCTTTTTAAATAAAGAGCTTTCTGCCCAAGGTAGTCTACAACCTTGCTTTCCTTTGCTTGAATCTTCCATCGCGGTGAATCGAATGGAATCGTTTGTGGGTAGAGACACGCAAGTCCTGCCAACCACGATATGCACAAACCTAAAGTCTTACTCATAATTCAACCTTTCAAGTGATGATTCGATGCCATCGGATCGGTGGCTGTTATTCGTGTTGAGTTTGATCCCTTATAAATAACCGATTCAATCGTGATATCTTTAACCACAAGATCCTTTGCGGTAATGGATATACTCTGATCACATCCTGTCCAGAACAGGGATCCTACAAAGAAAATTAGTATTGTCTCTCTCATACTGTGGTGTCCTTCCAAATTTATTAGACGAAAGATACCACAAATGAGACACGATGTCGCCCTATTGACGGCAAATAGGACGCAAAAATCGAAAATTTAGCAAAAATGTGGTTGTTTAGGATGATTTGAGGAATTCGGTCGGTGTGAGACCTGTATGATTCTTAAAAACTCGGTTAAAAGAGCTCTTGCTGGTGAAGCCTGAATTTAAGGCAATGGCGAGAATGGTTTCCTCCCCGGCCTGATTTTCCAGAATTTGCTTTTTCACCTCACGAACCCGATAGGCGTTTACAAAATCATTAAACGATTGTTTGGCGTGCTCATTAAGCGCCGCGGAGAGACTTCGTACACTAACCCCCAGCTTTGTTGCGATTTGACTGTAGCGCAATTCACAGTCGAGGTAGAGTTTCTCTTTTAACATGATTTCGTCAAGTTGTTTCACTATTCGCTCCATTTCCGCCAATGGAAGCCGCCCGCTTTTCTGCTCCCAAAGTTTCCAGAGCGGAATAAATATTTTCTCAGGTTTAAGGAATGTGAGATAGGCGAGGGAATAAATAATGATCGCAAAAATTGGTATCGCCCAAAAACTAAAATTGACAATACGCGCCGACATGAAATAAAAAGAAATTGAATTGGCGAAGTGAAACGTCACGTAAAGGGTAAGTAACGAGTACAATAGCTTAATCCACGAATTCTTCAAAAGGCGCAATTTATCTGAGTGCTTTTGAAGTACGAGGAGCGAGAGTGACAGATAAACTATATTTTGTCCATTATTCAAAACCGCGTACATCAAATTCTCGATCGCCGTGCTATCCATCGGATGACGAATCAATTCGAGCTTAGCCTCGACGGGCAAAAAATAATACGCGATACGAGGAATCAATACGATAAAAAATGGTAGAAGGTGCAATGCCTGGCGTGGCGAAAGCCGAATCGAATTACCGACTAAACTTCGGGCATAAAAATAATAGAGCGGACCAAGCAAATACCAGAAAGGCTTGGACACAGCAAAAGCGTGAGGCCAATATTCATAGAGCCCTACCATCTGCAAAGTCGTTTCACCAATGGCCGAGGAAAAAACGAATAGTATAGCAGACAAATAACGATTGGCGGATAAATTTCCCCTCTTAACTAGAAGTAGGATACTGCCGAGAAATATTCCCTGAAGAAAGATAGCGCCATAAAGAGTTGACCAAAGATTGGAAATATCAGGTTGCATAGAATTTTGTGTCTGTGTGATCTTTTTATGAGTGTTCTTACGAAACGGGGTTTTGATTGTTGCAATCAATTCTCGGCATCTTAGCCTAAACAGAAATTCTAATCTTCCTGAATTTTCTTCAATATTTCTGAGAGTTCTGAAAACTTAAACGGTTTATTGATAATGTCATGAACCCCTGACATGATTATGGATTCACGCATCGCGCGATCAAGATAACCGGAGGCTACAATTACCTTAACATTTGGGTTCACTTGTTTCAACCTCCGGGATAGTTCCTCTCCGCTCATTCGGGGCATTCCCAGATCCGTGATGACGACATCAATATTCTCTTTTTCCTTTGTATAAATATCCAGCGCCTCGAATCCGTCGGAAGCGAGGCGGACTTTCCCGCCGGAGCCTTCCAAGAATTCTTTGAGTATCTCACGTATATCCGCTTCATCATCGACGACCAAAAATATTTTATTCGTAGTTAACCGGCTTTCGATCTGTGGAGATTCTTCCACGGCAAGGTTTGAGACCACCGGGAAATACAGAGTAAAAACCGCTCCGCTTCCTTTTTCTGACTGGACATCGATAAATCCACTATGACTCCGGACGAGCCCGTCGACGATAGATAGGCCAAGCCCGCTGCCTTTCCCTTTTTCTTTCGTAGTGAAAAACGGATCAAATATTTTTTGAACGATATCGGTCTCTATTCCGGACCCCGTGTCATGGATGGAGATTGAGACATATTGGCCTTCGGCCTCCTTTGAGAACTTGTCACGGATAACGTCGGCGTCAACCGTTCGTTCGGCGATTCGAAGAGTTCCGGTTTCGCCCATCGCGTCTTTCGCATTGAGGCATAAGTTTAGAAGAACCTGATGAATATGACCCGCGTCGCCATTGATCAAACCATTTTCCACCTGTATGTCGCTGACAATCTCGATGGTTTTTGGAATGAAGTGGCGAAGCATGGTGATCACTTCATCAATAAGCTTTGAAAGCGATATAGGTTTTAGATTGACATCGGATTGCCGTGAAAACAAGAGGAGTTGCTTTGAAATCGAGGCGCCACGATTGGCCACATCAATGATGTGATCAACGTAGTTTTTGAGTTTGGGATCGTGGGCTACGTTAAGTTTTAAAAGTTCGGCGTTCCCGAGGAGTATGGCCAAAAGATTGTTGAAGTCATGGGCGATGCCGCCGGCCAGCGTACCGAGTCCTTCTAATTTTTGAGACTGGATTAGTCGCTCCTCCAGCTTCTTGGCTTCGGTGATATCCTGTATGGTTCCGAAAATCCGGACGACATTGTATTGGGTGTCAAATTCAAAATCGCCAAGACTGTGCACCCATCGCTCGGTACCTTCGTTTTTTCGAATAATTTTGTATTCCAGATCAAAACGCCGTTTTTTGGCAATACACTCATCAAGTTGATTGCTGACATGTTTGACAAAGTCAGGATGAATGAGAGAGAGAAGTCCTTCAAGACTCGGGTCGTACGTTTCGTTGATGCCCAAAATATCGTTTAATATTTTGGATCGAATCCAAAGCCCCGATTTTAGATGGATGACATAACTTCCAAGGTGTGCTACATTTTGAGACTCCCGCAAAAGCTTTTCACTTTGCAGCAAGGCCTGCTCCGCTTGTTTTCTTTCGGTCACGTCGCGTAGGATTCCATCGTGGTATAAGACGTTACCCTGATCATCAAGGACTTGCCGGCCGTTATCTTCAACCCAAATTTCGGAGCCGTCCTTTTTTCGGAGACGAAATACGGCCATTTCGCTATGTTTTTCCTCCAGCGCGGCGCTTTCACGCTCTTCCTCAGCAAAGTAGAGTTGTTTTTTAATATCGATGGCCAGAAGTTCTTCTTTGGAATCGTAGCCCAGTATGCGGACCATGGCCGGATTGACTTCCAGGAATTTTCCTTCATGAGTACTTTTATAGACGCCATCGGGCATTTTCTCGACGAGCATGCGGTATTTTTCCTCGCTCTTATGAAGCGCCTCTTCGGCGCGCGTTCGCATGGTCACGTCTCTCAAAATTCCTTCATGGTAGAGTACGTTACCCTTTTCGTCAAGGATATGACGACCGTTGTCTTCCACCCAAATTTCCGAGCCGTCTTTTTTCTTCAATCGGAATATCGACATCTCATTAAATTTTTCCTCTATTGCAGCGCTTTCGCGATCCTTTTCTGAAAAATACAATTGGGACTTGATATCGATCGCCAAAAGTTCCTCTTTGCTCCCATAGCCCAGAATTTTTACCATGGCCGGATTTATGTCGATGAATTTTCCTTCGTGTGTGCTTTTGTAAAATCCGTCCGGCATTTTATCGATTAGATCGCGATATTTTTCTTCACTAAGTCGTTGAGCCTCTTCCAAGTGCTTACGTTTTGTAATGTCTTGAATAATGCCGACGACCTTCAGGACGCCGTCGTCCCCACGGATCAATTCCGCGGTCGAGTGCAATATGACGGGATCGGAGCTTCCTTTTCTGAAAATCGTGTGCTCGAGATTGTAAGCGATTCCCTTTTCAATCAGGTCGGCTAAGGCCTTGCGTGCCAAGAGCTTTTCCTCGGGAGGAGCATCGATCTGATCAAATGAAATAACTCCTTCGTTCAGGGGAACGCCGTAAATTCTGAAACATTCTTCGGAACCCCAGAGTTTTTTTGTTCGGATATTGTATTCCCAGCTGCCGATGCCGGCTACACGCTGGGCGAGACGCAGTCGTTTTTCGTTTTCCAAAAGCGTGGGAGTATTTAGGCTTAGCTTGGGCAAGACCATCTCCACTTAGAAAATGCTTCGTCAGTGTAACGTAAGATGAGTACCGCGTAAATATTATTCTAATGCGGTCTAATTACAACGCTTTTTTTGAGGAAGGGCGAGGCAAAGTTGCAAAAAGGAAACGTCCTTTCAGATTACCATAATCCGAAAGGACGTTAGCCTAACGTATGAGGTTCTGAACTACTTGCTAATGCCGTTACAAATCTGACGGACTATTTTCTTGTCGTCGAAACGGACCGCTTCCTTAACCGCATAGTTTCCCGCTTCGCTGTCCAATTCGTGAAGTGATAGGGCCGCCAGTATGCGAAAATTCGGATCTTTATGATTCCTCAGAATTTTCATGAGAGGAATAACCATTCGGTCAAATTTTTCCGCCGGATAGTTTTGTTTGAGATCCGTTACCACCGCCATGGCACTCTCCAAAAGATCACCATTGGCTTCCGTAAGCGCCTTCTTGCATTCCAT